>CALAGB010000306.1 GCA_937891245.1 uncultured Thermomicrobiales bacterium
GTCGGCGCGCTCAGCAAGCAAGTCGCTTTTCTCGGCGCACCGATGGTTCAGTCGGGCCAGACCGTCGGCGTCATCGCGCTCTTCTGCCCGCTCATGGCGTTCGATAACGACGAAGTCGAGTTGATTGCCGCGGTCGCCCGGCAGACCGCCGTCGCGATCGAAAACAGCCGCCTCTTCAGCGCCGAGCGTCGCCGGGCCGCGCAGCTCTCCGCCATCAACGAATTTGCCCACCGGATCGTCACCTTCCATACGACCAGCGAGCTTCTCCGCACGGCAACCGACCTTGTCCACGAGTCGTTCGGCTACAGCTTCGTTTCCGTCTTCGTGCGCGATCAAATGGCGGACACCTTGCAACTGCGCGCCCATTCGCCGCGCGCCAGCGATTCGCGCCTGCATGAATTGCGCATTCCGATCGGCCGCGCCGGGATCGTCGGTGATGTGGCCGCCAATGCCGAGCCGTCGATCGTCGGTGATGTCACCAACGATGCACGCTATTTCGAAACGCCGGAGACCGCGACCACGCGCTCGGAACTGGCGGTACCGATTATTCACGAGGGTATCGTAATCGGCGTACTCGACGTTCAGAGCCCCGAACCGCACGCCTTCGATAACCACGACCTGACCACCCTTGTCACCATCAGCGATCAGATCTCTATCGCCCTCGAAAACGTCCGGCTGCTCGATGAAGAGCGCGAACGGAGTCGGGCGCTGGCGCTGATGTTGAGCACGACACGCGCGGCCGGTTCGTCGCTGGTGCTGGATGAAGTGCTGGAGCGCCTGGCGGCCGGTATCGCCGAGGCGGCCAGCGCTCAGACCTGCACCATCTATCTCTGCGACGAGGATTCGCACGATTTCATCCCAACCGTCTCGGTCGTCGACGACCGGCCGATGGCCAGCCAGCTGCCGTTCAATGGTCTCCCGCTGCCGATCGATCACAGCCCGGAAATTCGCCAGATGATCAACGATCAGCAACCGATCGTCTGCTGCTGCCCACATCAGGCGATCGCCACTGGGTCGGCGCTGTCGGCCATCGTCGGCGGGCTTCCCTCGCTGATGGTTCCGCTCGTTGCGCGCGGACAGATGCTCGGCATGGCGCTCATTCTGGGCGGTGACCAGCAGGATAATTTCACGGAAGATCAGATCCGGCTGGCGCAGGGCGTTGCCGATTCCGCAGCGCTCGCCATCGAAAACGCCAGTCTCTACGCCAAATCGCAGGGCCTTGCGATCGCTGAGGAACGCGGACGGCTGGCCCAGGAGATTCACGACGGACTCGCCCAGGGGCTGACCGCTATCTCGCTGCAGCTCGATCTGGCCGACGCTTACCTGCCGGCCAAGCCGGAGAAAGCGGCCGAAAAGGTGCGCCGCGCGCTTGATCTCACCCGCGCCAATCTCGAAGAAGCGCGCCGCTCGGTACTCGATTTGCGTGCCGCTCGCCTGCAAGAAGTCGATCTCCCCGATGCGCTGCGCCGGCTGGTGCAGCGTTTTGTCGACGACAGCGGTATCGAGACGGAATTCGGTGCCGACAGCCTCGGCGGCCGCCTCTCAGCGCGCGTCGAGATGGGACTGCTCCGCATCGCCGAAGAGGCGCTCGATAATATCCGACGGCATTCGGCGGCCCAGCAGGTGCGCATGTCGTTGCACGCGACTGAAGATCAGGTGACACTGGCGATCGAGGACGACGGCGTCGGTTTCGATCCGCAAATCGCGGCACGAGCGTCGCAGCAAGGGGTCGGGTTTGGACTGGTTGGCGTGCGTGAACGCGCGCGACTGCTCAAAGGCTCACTCTCCCTGCAAAGTTCTCAGGGCAGCGGCACCAAGCTCGCCGTGACCGTTCCGTTCGAAGCGCGACAGGCACAACGTCAGAACAGAGCAAGAGGATTAGATGATTAGAATCCTGGTTGTCGACGATCATCCAGTCGTGCGCGAGGGGTTGGTCGCGATTATCGAAGCGCAAGACGACATGACGGTCGTCGGCGAGGCCGGGGATGGCTCGCAGGCGATTGCGATTTATAAAGCGGCCAAGCCGGATGTTGTGCTGATGGACCTGGCGATGCCGGGCACCGACGGCGTCCAGGCGATCGAGGGGATGCGCGCCTTCGACCCCGAAGCGCGGGTCGTGGTGTTGACCGCCTACGACACCGACGAACGTATCCTGCGGGCGGTCGAAGCGGGTGCGCGCGGGTACCTCCTCAAGGGCGCACCGCGCGACGACATTTTCCGGGCCGTTCGCGTCGTCAACCTCGGCGGTTCGCTCCTCGAACCGGCCGTGGCGGGCAAACTGCTCAACCGCGTTGGCGATATCCTGCGCGGCGGTGCGCCCGAAGAGGAACTGACTCCGCGCGAGCAGGATGTGCTCAATCTGATGGCGCGGGGCTTCCGCAACAAAGAAATCGCCTTCGAGCTGCACATCACAGAGCGAACCGTCAAGTTCCACGCAAACGCGATCTACCGGAAACTCGATGTCGGTGGTCGGACCGAAGCGGTGAGCAAGGCTCTGCAAAAAGGCATGGTCAAGACATAATTCTGTATTTTCGACGTCACAACGATCTGCCCGCACTGACCAGCGCCACGTCCTCCAGATTCAGGGCGTGGCGTTTGTTGTTCGCGTAGGGGAAACCCCTCTTGCGCCCGCACAACGAAGCAGGTAGGGTACAAGGTGGCGTTGTGCGCTGATTCGGGCGAATATGCCCCAAGCCGTGCCACAACGTCACAAATGCGCTTATGATAGACAGCGGACACGCCGTATGGCGTGTTCGAGCGCGCCCGGGCCAGCAATGGCGCTCGCCTCGGTGTTCGCTGCTGATACACATGAACAGAGAGGAGACAATGGCCCGTAATGATTGACGGCCAAAGTTCTCGCAGAACCCGCGTGCTCCAGCCCGATGACCTCGATCGCCAGATCATTCGCCTGCTCCGCGCGGACGGACGACGAAGTAACCGCGAAATCGCCCGCAGGCTCGATGTGCCCGAAGCCACCGTACGCTACCGAGTGCGACGACTCATTGAAAGCGGCATCCTCAAGATTACCGCCTCGGTCGATCCTGAGCATCTTGGCTACGCGCTCACGGCGGTGATCAGCGTCCAGGTCGAACCGGAGCGGATCAACGACGCGGCTGCCGAAGTTTCGGATATGCCCGAAGTGATGTGGTCAGCGATCACGGCCGGCGCGCACGACGTGATGGTGATGGCGTCGTTCCGCAACCAGGACGAGATGTTCAATTTCCTCACGAACCGGCTGGCGCGTATCCCGGGTACGCTTCGCACCGAGACATCGGTCGCTCTCCGCGTGTTGAAGAAGCAACATGAATGGGCGACGGATCTCACCTCGAAGGTTGAAGAGGGTGCGGCCGAAACGGTCGCGATCGACTGAGCAGCGCACACCCAGCAGCGGGAAGGGCGGTGGCGATGGCCGAATACGATCTGGTCGCCTTTGGCGAGACGATGATCCGGCTATCGACTCCGCTCGGCCAGCGGCTCGAAACGAGCACGACGCTCGATATCGGTATCGGTGGTGCCGAATCGAATGTCGCCATCGCGCTGGCGCGACTCGGGCGACCCGTCGCCTGGAGTTCGGTGCTGCCACGCAATCCATTCGGTGCGCGCATCGCGGCCGAATTGCGTCGCCACCAGGTCGATGACCGGCAGATCTCGTGGGTCGATCATGGGCGCGTCGGCGTCTACTACCTTGATAGCGGCGCGCCGCCACGGCCGACACATGTCGTCTACGATCGAGCGGCGTCCGCCATCGCGCTGTGCGACCCGGACGCAGTCGACCCGTCCCTCGCAACGCGGGCGCGTGTGCTCCATTTGACCGGCATCACACCGGCATTGAGCGAATCGTGTGCCGAGATCACGCGCCGGTTCGCCGCCTGCGCCAATAAAGCGAATGTGCCGCTCAGCTTCGACGTCAACTACCGCGCACTCCTCTGGTCACCTGACGAGGCGGCGGCAGCGCTCGAACCGCTCTGTGCCGCCGCCACGATCCTCTTCTGTGGACGAAACGACGCCCGCACCCTCTGGGGTATTGACGGCAGTAATGACGAGGTGCTCGCCGAGCTTGCGCGACGCTTCGGCACCGAAACGACCGTCCTCACCCTCGGCGACGAAGGCGCGCTGGTACGTACGCCGTCCGGCGAGACGCTGCACCAGGCGGCACCGGCCGTCCAGGTCGTCGACAAAGTCGGCGCCGGCGACGCCTTCGCCGCCGGCTTCCTGCACGGCTATCTCAATGGTGACATCCCGCGCGCCCTTCGCCTCGGAGTCGCCCTCGCCGCGCTCAAAATGACGATCCACGGTGACCTCGCCCTCATCTCCGCCCGCGAACTCGAAGCCTGGTCCGGCATCACCACGCACACCGTGCTGCGCTGACAGTCAACCTCGGGGAGCGACAGACGGAGAACCGAGTGCCAAACGGCGAGACCCCCAGCGCGAACGTTGGTGGCGGCCGATGCCCCCCAGGGGGACGGGATCGAGTAAACCGGGGCCGGTAGCCGCCGGAGGCCCGCCAGAGGGAACGGTGTATATGATCCCGAACGTTGACCTCGTCCCGTGCCCGCGCGGGACGAGGTCAACGTTCGGGGTTGCGCGATTCGTTCTCCTCTGAAGGATGTCGGATAGCAGTTCGCTTGGGGAACATCCTTCGTTCCCTCAGGAGGGCGGTTGGTGCCGACATCGACTGCTACGCGTGATAACCCCACGGCCGTTCACCAGTACGTCGTTACGGCTCCTGTTGCGCCTGAAAACGCCCTTCATAGTGGGCGTGGCCGGTGCACTCTTCGAGGATGATCTGGCAGATGGTGGTGCCGGGGTGGACGGCGAGCGGCATCGGGCCGGCGTTGTTCATTTCCAGCACCTGCTTGGCGTCAGTGATGCCCGGTTGCATGAAGTTGGCGGTCACGTGCACCATCAAGCCGACGCGGGCGAAGCGACTGCGCCCCTGGATCCAGCCGCAGATGTTGTCCGGCAACGTGATCCGTTCGCGGGTGACACCGTGGACGGCGTGGCCGGGGAGGAGCAGGAAGTAGTCGCCGACCTCGACGACATCGGTGACGTCGCGATGATCGGCGTCGTCCGTCACGTGAAAGATGTTGTGGATGGTGCGAAAGACACGGAATTGATTGCCGAGATGCAGGTCAATCGAGGCCGGACCGACGCACTCGGGATCGAACGGGTCGATCCCAATCTCACCCGCCTCGATCCGGCGCAGCAGTTCGGGTCGCGTCAGCACAGCCATCGGCAGGCGCCTTCCCGTCGCATCATCCAAAAACAGGTGGCGCGATCAGGCCGAGCGTCGTTTCTGCCCAGGCGGCCAGTCGCAACAGCGCAGCATCCGCTCCACGACGACCGATCAGCTGGGTGCCGATCGGCAAACCGTGGGCGCCGACTCCGGTCGGCAGCGTGATGGCCGGTGTGCCCAGCAACGACCAGGGCGACTGGAAGGTGCGATCGCCGGTCGAGCCAAGCACGCGCGGAGGCGCAACGTTGGACGCGGTCGGCAAGAGCAATGCATCGTACGTGTCAAAGAGCGCATCGACCTGGCGTCCAAGCACACCACGCAAACGACGGGCCTTCTGGTCGTAGATCGCCGGGATGAGCGCGCCTGAATCGACCTCGCTCGGGATCGCCGGTCCGTAGGCATCCCGCATCTCGGCCACCTGCGCGCGATGCACTTCGGCGACCTCCACCTGCATGATGAGATGATGCACGGCGAGAAGCAGATCGAGATCGAACGGCAAGCGGATGTTCACCACCTCGGCGCCCGCGTCGCTGAGTCGAGCGCGGACATCATGCTGATGCGCCGCCACCTCTGGCTCGGAGCGCTCGCCGAACTCGTCGATGACGGCAATGCGTGGCGGGGCGGGCTGTGTCGCAGTCGCACTTGGATCATCGACCAGCGCGCCATAGACGAGCGCGGCATCGCGGGCGGTTTGCGTGATCAGCCCAAGGTGATCGAGCGACCAAGCCAGCGGCAGTACGCCAGCGCGCGTGAACCAGTTGAAGGTCGGTTTTAAGCCAACCGCGCCGCAGTAGGCAGCCGGACGGAGCACTGAGCCGGCCGTCTGCGTGCCAAGCGCCAGTGGCACGGTGCGCGCGCCGACAGCAGCTCCGGAGCCGGAACTGGAACCGCCGGGCGTGTGGTCCGGATCATACGGGTTGACGGTTGGTGCCGGGTCGGAAAAAGCGAACTGCGTCGTGTGTGTCTTCCCGAGCGGAATCGCGCCGAGTGCACGCAGCTTGGCCACGATCGGCGCATCCCGCCGAGCGACGCGCTCGCGATAGGGCGAGAAACCGGCTTCGGTCGGCAAACCTTCGACATCGATAATGTCCTTGACGCCGAAGGGGAGACCCTGCAACGGAAGGACGGCGCCACGCGCTGACCGTTCATCGAGAACGCCGGCCGCACGCAGCGCGGCGGCGCGATCGACGTGAACCCACGCATGCAGCCACGGTTCAATCTGGTCGATCTGGTCGAGACAGGCCGATACCCACTCGTGCGCGCTCACCTGGCGCTGCTGAATACGAGCGACCGTGTCCATGGCTGGACGCTGTGTCAATTCGCTCATCGGAGATCACCGTCCAGTCCCGAGCGATCAGGTGGGTCCTCCGCGAACTCGAGCGGTGCGGCGGCGATCAGCGCCAACCAACGGGCGCTATTCTGAAGACGGCCGGCGAGCGCTTCGGCTCGCTCCGGTCCGTAGCGCTCCTCGGCAGCCCGACGCAAGAGTCGCGCGAACGCTTCCACGCTCGGCTCAGATTCAGGTGACACGGCTCGCTCCTTTGTCGCTGATTGCCGGACTTGGCGATTGCATTCGCCTGCAGCTCAGGATGACGGCAGCGCGGCCTGACGTCAAGCGCGCCGGGAATACGCTCTGGACCCCATGGTATATTGATACGAAGGGGATTGGGAGCAGGTGCCCGGGGGAACCGCGCACGCGGCGGGCAATTCGGCTCCACATCATCCGGTTTACCGGCTCAGACGTAAGCCGTATGCGGACGCCACGATCGTGCTGGCGCCCTGTTGTCGTATGCGGTGTAACTACCGAGGAGGAGCTTTTCGTGGCAGACGTTCGGATTGAAGTGACGCGCAACGGCTCGTATCATGTGGTCGGCCCGGTGACCGTGGTCGATCATAAGGGGAACGAAGTGGTCCTCGACGGCGAAGATATCTGGCTCTGCCGCTGTGGACACTCCGAAACCAAGCCGTTCTGCGATGGATCGCATCGCCGCGTCGGCTTCAAGGGAGCGATCGCGGATTCGGTTGAACTGCGTATGAAGGAAGAACCGGCCGCTGAATAACGCGAAGTTTGTTACAGCGCAACCTGCGCTCGGGCCGCTGGCGCTAAACTATGAGATCGGGGCGGACCGTCCGCCCCGAAGCGCTATAACCAGGTTTTCCGCAGAGAAATGGAGCATTGACATGCCGGTACCCGAAGGATATGTCTTCGCGATGTCCTCGGCCGATCTGGAAGAAGGTGGCATCTACCCCTTCTCGGTCGATGAGGAAGATCGCATCGTTTGTATGGTTGACGGCGAAGTGTTCGCACTCGACGGCATCTGCACGCACGAGTATGCCGAATTGGCCGATGGCGAGATTGAAGACCATACACTCTGGTGTCCGTTGCATTCGTCCGGCTTCAACGTCTGCAGCGGCAAGGCGACGAACCTGCCGGCGGTGATCGCGCTGCCGACCTATGACGTGCGCGTCGAGGACGACGCCGTCTACGTCTCGCGCGAACCGAAGGCCCAGGGCTGATGACAGCCAACCGGCGTTTCGTGATCGTTGGGGCCGGACTTGCCGGTCATAGCGCCGCGACGACCCTGCGGCAACACGGTTTCGATGGTGATGTCATCCTCATCGGGGATGAACCAACCCGACCGTATGAACGCCCGCCGCTCTCCAAGCAATTTCTGCAAGGCGTACGGAGCGCCGACGAACTCTATTTCCACACGCTGGAGCAGTACGCCGAGCTCGGAATCGAACTGAAGCTCGGGCGCCGCGCGGTCGGGCTCGATACCGCCCGGCAGCAGTTAACGCTCGATACCGGCGAGCGCGTCGACTACGACAAGCTACTGCTCGCCACCGGTGCCAGCCCGATCCGCCTGCGCCAGCCCGGCTTCGATCTCCCCGGCGTTCATTACCTGCGCACCCTGGCTGACGCGTCCGAGTTGGGCGATCAGCTCCGCGGCGGCGAGCGGCGGGTCGTCGTCATCGGTGCCGGTTTCATCGGCTCGGAAGTCGCCGCCAGCGCCCGGATGCTCGGCAACACCGTGCATCTCGTCGATCTGCTACCGCTGCCAATGGTGACCGCGCTCGGCGATACGCTGGGCGAACTCTTCGCCGAAGTTCATCGCCGTCAGGGGGTTGCACTGCACATGCTCAGTCGCGTCGATGAACTGCGCGGCTCCGGGAGTGTCGAAGCGGCGGTACTGGCGGGTGGACAGGAGATCGGCTGCGATCTGGTGATCGTCGGTGTCGGCGTGCGTCCAAACGTCGAGTTGGCGCGCGAAGCGGGTATCGAAATCGACAACGGCATCGTCGTCAACGAGCTTGGCGAGACCTCGGCACCAAATGTCTACGCGGCGGGCGACGTCGCGCACTGGTGGCACCCCGGTCACGGTCAGCGCTTCCGCGTCGAGCACTATGACAACGCCGGTGAGCATGGCATGGCCGCCGCCCGCTCGATGCTCGGTGTCGGTGAGCCGTATGTCCCGCTCCCGTACTTCTGGTCAGATCAGTACGACATCAACCTGCAATACGTCGGCTATCCGGAAGCCTGGGACGAACTCGTGCTGCGCGGCGATCTCGATGCGTTCGCCGTCACCGCCTTCTTCCTGCGCGAGGGGCAAGTCTGCGCGGCGGCGACCGTCAACCGGCCCCGCGAACTCCGTTCGGCGCGACGCATCTGTGAAGCCCGCGCCGTCGTCGACCCCGCCATCCTCGCCGACGAGGGTACCGACCTACGCGCGTTATCCCGCAGTCTGGGCAAGAAGTAGTTCCTCCCGCAGGGACGCGCCTCCGTGCCTCCCTGTCATTCTGATCCGCAGCGAAGAGTCTCTTTTACGTTATCCCAAGCGGTAAGCAACGGATACGGGGAGGAGATCCTTCACTGTGGTTCAGGATGTCAAAGTGATGCGTTCCCGCGTCTCTGCGCGAGTTATCTCGTTCTCTCACGGTCCCGGCAGCGGCGTCAGCTGACCGTTGGCGTAGCGGTAGTAGCGGCGGCCGGGGTATTCGGCCATGAGTTGACTGTTGGCATCGCCCTGGTCGATGGCGTAGACGATGTCCGTGTTGAGCGCAGGAGTGTTCTGGGAGAAAAACGGTGCGTAGTCGGTCCATTGCTCTTCGTGGACGAAGACGACCGCATTGCTGATGCCGGCCGCCTCCACCACCCGCAGGCCGTTCGCGTTGATGTTGTACCAGTTGGTGAACTCGCGGAAACGGGCCGGCGCGAAGTTATTGAAGTTCCAGAGCGTCAGTCCGGCGACGACGATCAGTAAGGCGGCCGATGTCCATACGCGCGCCAGCGGCAAGCGCGGCACGGCACGGCGGACGAGGACCGCGAGCAGCGATGCGAACCCGAGAATACCGCGTGAACTGAGCAGCACCATCGCCCCGATCGCCTCGAAGTAGTAGCGCGGGCCGTACATCAGGCCGGGCGTCCAGTAGGCAATATGCACCACGATCAGACTCACGATCATGCCGGTCAGCAGGAGATCCCAGACTTCAGGCGCCAGTCGCGGGGCCGACTGCCGGTCGTCGCGGCGCGCCGCGAGGTAGCTGCCGCCCCGCCAGAGAAGCCCGACGATCGCCAGAAAGAAGCCGAAGTAGAGCGGAACGAGGCTGAGGTGCCCCGGCCAGCCGTAGAGGTAGTGGCCGAGCTGGTCGACGTCGATGCGCGTATCGAGCTTGCCGGCCGCGAAGGTGTGGCCGCCGATGCCGACATCCGGCCCGAACCCGATCTTGTCGTACGGCCACCAGAGTTGATAGGCGAACTTCGTCCCATGGCCGGTGGTGATGCGGTTGTACTGCAGCATGCCGAGCGCGAATGGCAGGAAGGTGAGCGCCATCAGGCCGTACTCACGCAGGCGCCGCCAGTTGAACCCAAGATCGAGCAGCGCCCAGACGACAAACGGGATGCCGATGCCGACGGCCGTGAGCGGCCGCGAGATGAAGAGCATACCGATCACGGCACCGGCCAGCGCCGCTCGCCAGAGCGCACGGGTACGCCGGGTCGACTCGAAGAGGAGCAGAAACAAGGTCGTCCAGAAAAGCGTCGTCGTATGCGACATAAAGGAGCCAGATTGCAACAGGAAGAAGGGGGAAGCGACGAGCAGCGCCGACGCCAGCAGCCCGGTTGGCGCGTCAAACAGCCGGCGCCCAGCGGCGAAGATGAGCCAAACGGTCAGGGCACCAATCAGCGGATTGAGCAGCCACGGCCGTCCGGTCAGGACGCCCAGCGCCAGCACAGCGGGATAGCCGGGTGGATATTTGCCGAACCAGTGTCCGTCGCGGATGATGACAAAGGGAATCTGGAAAAAGACAGGCTGGCTCGGCGGGGTCGCGAGCAGATGGCCCGAGGCGATCGTTTTCGCCTGAAAGAGGAAGGCGACGTCGTCCTCGACGTGCGGCAGGCGATCGAACACCCGCGTCGCAACCCAGGCGGACGCGCTGAACGAGACGAGGCAGAGCAGATAGGCGGCGACCCCGATGCCGGGATCCCAGTCTCGAAGGCGCGCACGTAGATTGAGCCGAGATTCGAACTCCGGGCGCGTTTCCTGCTTTCTCTCCAATTGCGGGGCGGCAACCCCGGCGTCATGTTCGGCGTTCACGCGTTGAATGATACGACGGTTCCGGCAACGAACGTGGCTGCGTTTACCGCCCAGCCACTGGTACACTCACGACGGATATCGCGCTTCAGACGAGTTTGGGCAAATCGCGTGAATCTTGATGGGACGGATCTCCTCTTCGTAACAGTCACCGCAACCATCACCCGCGCGGAACACGTGCGCCGGCCGGCGGTGAACGCGCTCGTATTGTCCATGCCTCGTGAGGCGCGCGACGCCTCATGACCGCGGCCGGCAACACGACCCGCATGATGTCCCGTCATCAGGGGCTTTCAGCCGGTGAGGTCATCGCCCGCCGGTCGCGCGGCGAGGGGAACATCGCGCCAAGGAGACGAGCCGCACCTACGGCCGTATCCTGCGCGAAAACGCGCTTTCATTCATCAACATCCTGCTCTTCGCCATCGCCATCATGCTCGTCGCGCTCGGCCTCTACAGCGACGCGATCCTCACGGCCGGCCTGGTCCTCTTCAACGTCGTCGTCGGCATCTTCCAGGAAGCGCGTGCCAAATGGAAGCTCGACGGTATCGCCCTCCTTAACCGGCCGACCGCCACCGTCCTGCGCGACGGACAGGAACAGGAGATCTCGCCGGACGATCTGGTACGGGGCGACCTCATCGTGCTCCACCCCGGCGATCAGATTGTCGTCGATGGCGTGCTGGTTGAAACCGGGCGGCTCGATGTCGACGAATCGCTGCTGACCGGTGAATCCGATCGCGTGTCGAAAAAGCCAGGCGATACCGTGCTTTCCGGCAGCTTCTGCATCAACGGTAGCGGTCTGTACGAAGCGACCCGCGTCGGTGAGCAGAGCATGGCCCAGCAAATTACCTCCGGCGCGCGCGTCTTCCGGCAGATCCGCACACCGCTGCAAAACGATGTGCGCCTCGTTATCCAAATCGCCGCCGTCGCCATCGTCGTGCTTGCCATACTGGTCGCCAACAACTTCCGGCATCTCTATCACACACTCCCGCTCGTCGAGAGCGTGCGCGCCGCTGCCGTCATCGTGGCGGTCGTGCCACAGGGGCTCTATGTCATGGTCGCGGTTACCTATGCGCTCGCCGCCATGCGTATGAGTGGGAAAGGCGTCCTCATCCAGCGCACCAACGCCGTCGAATCGATGTGCCATCTCGACATTCTTTGCATGGATAAGACCGGCACACTCACCACCAACAAACTTGAAGCGCACCGCTTCACGCCCTATGGCGACCTCGACGAGGAGCGATTGAAGACGCTCCTCGGTGTCTACGCCGCCAGCACCCCGGCGACCAACCATACGATCGACGCGTTGAGCGCCGCCTGCGGCGGGACGGCCTGCACCGTCGTGCAGGAGATACCGTTCGCATCGGAGCGCAAGTGGAGCGCGCTCTCGCTCGGCGGCGAGCACAACGGCTGGTACGTCCTCGGCGCGCCCGAAATGCTGCTGCCGCACGTCAAGCCGGGCACGGATATCGAAACGGTCATCGATGACTGGACGCATCAGGGTCTGCGCGTGCTCCTCTTCGCCGGGGCACCGATGACCAGCGCCCTCTCTGGACAGCAGGAACATCCGGTGCTGCCCAACCGCCTTGATCTCCTCGGCGCCGTCAGCTTTCGCGACGAACTCCGTCCGGAAGCCGAGGCGACGATTCAGGGTTTCTCCGAACTCGGCATTCGGATAAAGATCATTTCGGGCGACAGCCCCGACACCGTCGCATCCCTGGCACGGCAGGCGGGCATCAGCCATGCTACCCGTGCCGTCTCGGGCCTGCAACTCGATGGGCTGAACGATCTCGAATTCGAACAGATCGCGGTCGATGCGACCGTCTTTGGCCGCGTTACACCGCAGCAGAAAGAACGACTGATCCGCACGCTCAGCGAGAAGGGGCACTACGTCGCCATGATCGGCGATGGCGTCAACGACGTACTGGCGCTTAAGCAGGCGAAGCTGGCGATCGCCATGCGGAGCGGCAGTCAGGTGACGCGCAGCGTCGCCGATCTGGTCTTGCTCGATGACTCATATTCGGTTCTGCCGCCGCTCTTCCAGGAAGGGCAACGCATTCTCACCGGCATGCAGGACATCGTGCGTCTCTTCCTGGTGCGCATGCTGACCGTCGCCTTCGTCGTTCTCGGCACCTCGCTCTTCGGGGAACGCTTCCCGATTCTGCCGCAGCATAACGGCGTACTGGCGCTTCTGACGGTCGGTATCCCGACACTGGCGCTCGCGCTCTGGGCGAAGCCGGGAACGCCGGTCAAGAGCCTGCTGAAATCGGCAGCACCGTTCGTCGTGCCGGCCTCGATCACGATCGCCGTCGTCTCGCTGGCGCTCTATGCGCTCTTCGAATCGTTGACGGCCGACGTCGAACTGGCGCGCACCGTCCTCACAACTACGATGGTCTTCTGCGGCCTCCTCCTCATCCCGTTCCTCGAACCACCGACCGAAGCCTGGGTCGCGGCCCACGAACTGAATGGCGACTGGCGCCCGACCATTCTGGCGGCAGCGATGTTCGGGCTCTATTTCATCTTCATGGGGGTGCCGCAGTTCCGCCACTTTTATCATCTGGAACTGCTCGGGCCGGCCGACCTTATCGTGATCACGTTCGTCGTGATCGGCTGGGCGTCGGTGCAGCGCTTCATCTGGCGCCTGAAACTCTTTGATCGCGGTGCCGCGCACTGGGCGCGTATCCAGCGCTGGGCACGTCGCGAACCGGAAGCTACGCTCGTACTACCCTCGACTCCCACGTCGCCCGACGACCCAACCAATTAGGCCGGCAAGCCCCGCCGCAACCGCCGCGCCACCCGCCAGACGGGTCATTGGTGGTCGTGATTCAGGCTTGTATGCCGGATCAGCTGCTGAGGACGCGGGCACCGGCGTCAATACCGGAGTTGGGCGCGGCTCCGTTCGCGCGGCGATCGCCGCATGCGATTGATCTCGTGATGCTGTGGCGGGATTGCCTGCCACGGTCTTCCGCGCTTCATCGCTGCGTTTCAAGATGACAGCATTGAGCTCCGAGCCGAGCAAGAAGATCAGTCCGGTAACGTAGAGGAAGAAGAGGAGGACGACCAACGCGCCGAAGATGCCGTATGCACTGCCCGGATTCGAGACCGCCAGATAAAACTTGAAACCGAAGACGACGATCACCCAGAGCACGGTCGAAAAGATCGAACCGGGCGAGACCCAGCGCCAGTCCTGATCGATATTCGGCCCCAGATAAAAGAGGAGCGACAGGAAGAGCATGACCATAATGACAGCAGCCGGCCAACGGCCGATGTTCCAGAGACTGGAAAAGAGCGAGCCAAGTCCGACCTTTTGGGCGATCCAGACGCCGATCTGGCGCCCGAAAACGAAGAGCACAAAGGCGGCATTGAACAGCACCAGAAACAAAAGCGTCAGGCCGAGCGACAGTGCCTTCTTTTTGACGAACCCGCGTTCCTCATCGACATCATAGGTTCGATTCAGCCCTTTGATGAGCGACGTGACTGAGTTGGATGCCGACCAGAGCGCGATGATCAGCGTGACAGCGGCACCGATCGAGACAGCCCCACCGTTGGCCTTATTAATGGCGCTATCGATCGTCGAGTCGAAGACCGTCTTGAGGTCGGCCGGCGCCCGTTGATCGACGGTGCTGCGCAGAGTCTCGACAACGGGAATATCGGTAAACGTGTTGAGCATCGCCGCGCCGGTGACGAGCAGGATGAGGATTGGTGGAATCGCGAAGACGAGATGATACGCCGTTTCGGCCGCCATTCCGGGAAGATCATCGCTTTTGAACTCGGCCATGAAACGTTTGCCGAAATCCAGTGCGCGCTCTTTGAACGGCGATTCGCTTGTCCTGTGCCCAGCAGCTGCCTCGATGCCCATCACACTCCCCGTATTACTTAGGTACGGACGATCGAGAGACCTGTTAGCTCGGCAGCTCGATGACGCACCGTGCGACCCCTTTCGCAACCGGCATGCCATCTGGCGGTTCGGAGATCGGTCGGCAGAGGGTGTGTCTAGCTCAGAAGCCTGACAGGCGCCGGCTACTCGTCCGGCGGGAGTTCCTCGTCATCCAGCGGCTCATCGCCACGATCGAGGCGAATGATCGCGAGGCTCGACGCGATCCAGCAGGCGATCCCGATGCCGACCAGCACAGCCCAGAACTTGTGCAAGTCACCAGCAAGCGCCTGGGTAACGGTGGCGCCGAGTAACAGACTGTAGATGAGCGCCAAACCGGTACCGGCCACGATGAAGAAGCGACGCCAGACGACCGGCAAATCGATCCACCAGAGGCGGAGCCGGCCCTCGGGCTCAGCCGAATGCAGACCCCGATTGAGCAGCGGACGGCGCGGCTCGCGTTGGGTCGCGTTCAGCAGCAGCGCTTCCAGAAAGAGCACGATCAGGAAGAAAAGCGCCCAGAAAATGACAAGCAGTCCGAATCGAAGCATCGGCAGCTCCTGCAACCGCGTTTCCGGCAGCCATCACACGCTATGCATGCTAGCACGAACCGGTGCACCGCGCTCACATCAGGAGGTGGAAGGATCGCTGAGCGGTCTGTGCGGGCGATCGTCCGGCAGTGATTCGTGCCGGCATGCGTTGCGTCGCCCCGATCCCGCTCGGGGGTGCGGGACGTGGAATCCCAAGCGGGGCGACGCCGAAGGCCCGCCCGGAGGGGAACAAGTCGTGGTGCCCCGAACGTGGCGTCGCCCCGACCTCGACGGGGGGAACGGGTCGCGGGACCCCGAACGTGGCGTCGTCCCGACCTCGACGGGGGCAACAGCAGCGCCAAACGTTGGCCGGTCGCCCAGTCCAGCCCGCCCGGGGATAAATGCCCGGGCTCCATCGGCGAAGCCCACTGAAGGGGCTGGGACGAGGCGATATTATTCGTCCATTTCGAGTCGCCTTGCCGGTCATTCCGAGCCGCAGCGAGGAATCTCCTCCCCGCTTCCCGACCGTTTTGATTGGGAAACGCGCGAGAGATGCTTCGCTGCGGCTCAGCATGACCGGAGAAGGGCTCGATGATTCTGCGAACGTACGCGAACTCAGCCCCTTCAGTGGGCTTCGTCTTGGGAGCCCGGGCATTTATCCCCGGGCGGGCTGGACTGAGCGAACGGCCAACGCTTGGC
>CALAGB010000307.1 GCA_937891245.1 uncultured Thermomicrobiales bacterium
GCGCCGGAAGGCGCGGCCGCGATTCTCTTCCGTGACGCATCACGGGCGCCGGAGGTTGCCGAATCGCTGAAAATTACGGCCGCCGATTGCTTGCGTTTGGATGTGATCGACGAGGTCGTACAGGAACCGGTCGGCGGCGCGCATCGCGATCCCAATTACGCCTCGGCGCTGTTGCTCGATTCGTTGACCGACGGGCTGGCCGAATTGCTCGACATATCCACCGACCGGCTCGTACGCGAACGCTATCGGAAGTTCCGGCGTATGGGACAGCACAATACGTACTTGCGCGAACTGGTGGCACAGGAAGCGACGGATCTCATCTCACGTGTGACCGGCACGTTCGATTCGATTCGGGACCGGCTTCCATTCGGCGACGAACAGCCGTTGCCGGGAGAGATCGAGGGGGAACTTGATCAGACGACCGGCGCGGAGGGAAAGCGCGAAGATCACTGACGAGCGCAACGATCGTGCGACATCGGTAAGACCAGCGAGGGGATGGCCGCGGATCGATGCCGGACTTTAGCTCGTCGCGGGTAAAACGACGCCTGCTCGTCCTGTTCACGCTGGCCGTTATCGCCTGGATTATCTGGAAAGCGCGCGGGGCGTTGACGCCGTTCGCGGTCGGCGCGGTGATTGCATATCTGTTGGCGCCGGTCGTGATCTTCTTCGAGCACTTACTGCCTTTTCCGAAGCGGTTCTCGTCGGTATCGGCCGGTATCTCGGTGATTCTCACCTATCTTTTGGTGACCGTCGTGCTCGCCGTCGCCGGATTCTTCCTTGTTCCGCCGCTTATCCATCAAACGAACGAATTCGTCGACAACGCACCTGGCTATGTTGACGACGCCAAGATCGAACTCGATAAGCTCAATCGCTACTATCACGAGAGCGTTCCGCAGGTCGTGCGAACGAATCTCGAGAAGAATCTTGACGCCGTCAAAGCGCAAGTCTCGGAAACCGGCAAGACGGCACTCAAGCTCACCTTCAACGCCGTTGGCACGGTGATTGGTTTTCTCGCGGGGTTGGCGTTACTCCCACTCTGGGTTTTCTACGTTCTGAAGGATCAGCGCCGGGGCATCGTCTGGTTCTACAAGCTCTGGCCGGACGATTGGCAAGAAGACGTGCGGAACATCGTCGGCATCGTCGACAAGATGTTGGCGACCTACATCCGCGTCCAACTTTTTCTGGGTATCGTCATCGGCATCGTGACCGGCATCGCGATGTGGATCATTGGTATCCAGCAAGCGATCGTGCTTGGACTCTTCGCCGGGATCTTTGAAATGGTGCCGGTCTTGGGTCCGTGGATCGCGTTTATCGTCGCGGCGATCGTGACGCTGGCAACCGACCCCGATCGGATCTTCCTGGTGGCGCTGGCGTTCCTCGGCATCCAGCAGCTGGAGAACACCTTCCTGGTGCCGAAGCTGCAGGGTGATGCTCTGCGCATCAACCCCGCGATAATCGTCATGCTGCTCGCGATCGGTGGATCACTTTGGGGACTTGTCGGCTTGATCGTCGTTGTGCCGCTTACTGCCGTCCTGCGCGATGTCTTTGTGTATCTCTACCATCGCGCCAGCGATATCCCCCCGGCTGAGTCGGTGCCGGAGGAACTACTAGAGCGCTGATTTCGAACGTAGATGCGGAAAGAGAATCACCTCGCGAATGTTCTGCTGGTTCGTCAGCAGCATCGTCAGGCGATCGATACCCAGCCCAAAGCCACCGGTCGGCGGCATGCCGTACATGAGTGCATTGACATAATCAAGATCGATCATCATCGCCTCGGCATCGCCTGCCTCGCGGTCGCGTGCCTGCTCCATGAAGCGCTGGAGCTGATCCATTGGGTCGTTCAGCTCGGTATAGGCGTTGCCCATCTCGACGCCTCCGATAAACGGCTGGAAGCGTTCAACAAGCCGGGGATCGTCAGGCGAGCGCTTGGCGAGCGGCGAGAGCTCAACCGGGTAGTCGATGAGGAAAGTCGGCTCGATGAGGGTCGGACGTACGAACGTCTTCATCAGTTCGTCGACGATTCGCGGCCAGACCGTCGTCGGTTCGACGTCGGCGCCGGCAGCCTTCGCCAGCCGGTACATCTCTGACTGATCGGTCGTCTCGAGAAAATCAATGCCGGTCGCGTCGATCAACGCCTGGCGCAGCGTGACGCGCCGCCAGGGCGGCGTCAAGTCGATTTCGTGCTCGTTCCAGACGACCGTCTGCGTGCCTAACGCTTTTTGAGCGATCGTCGAGATCATCCGCTCGCAGATATCCATGACATGCGTGTAGTCCGCGTACGCGACATAGAATTCAACCATCGTGAACTCGGGCGAGTGGCGACCGTCGATCCCCTCGTTGCGGAAATCCTTGCAGATCTCATAGACGCGTTCGAAGCCGCCGACCAGCAGCCGCTTCAAATAGAGTTCGTCGGCGATGCGCAGGTAGAACTCCTGATCGAGCGCATGGTAGTGCGTGGTGAACGGCCGCGCTGCCGCGCCGCCGTAGATCGGCTGTAACGTCGGTGTTTCGACCTCGAGGAAACCTTCGCCGTCGAGGAAATGCCGCATCTCCCGAAGAATCGCGCTGCGGATGACGAAAATACGCCGCACGTCGTCGTTGGCGATCAGATCGGCGTAGCGCTGGCGATAGCGCGTTTCGACGTCCGTCAAACCGTGCCACTTCTCCGGCGGAGGGTTGATCGCCTTGGCGAGAAGTTCGAATGCGGTCGCCTGGAGTGACACTTCACCGCTGCGGGTACGAAAGAGCGTCCCGCGCGCCTCGATGAAATCACCGAGATCGATCATCCGGCGAAAGCGATCGAACGCGTCGTCGGAGAGGTTTCCCCGTCGGAGATAGATTTGCAAGGAACCATAGCCGTCGCGGACATGGGCGAAGATCGACTTCCCCATGTTACGGATCGAGGTGACGCGACCGGCGGCGACGAGTTCGACCGTGTCGTGTTCGCCGTCGAGCGTCGGTTCGACCTCTTCAAAATGCGCGAGCGCGCTCACCGTCGTCGCGGTGCGGTGGGACCGGGGCGGATAGGGATCAACCCCCTCGCCGCGCAATTCTTCCGCCTTCTTCAGGCGTTGTTCCTGCTGTTCGTTCAGCTCAATCATTTGACCCTCCTTGGATGGAGGCGCGATTTTCGCAACCAGACACAAAAAAGCCGCGGTACGCATCGGCGTCCGCGGCTAAACCCTGCTCGAACGGCGCGTTACACGATCAATTTGACCGTGAACGTCGACTCGCCGCCGGGAGCGCGGACAATCACTTTGTCCCCGACACGTTTCCCCAGCACGGCGGCGCCGACTGGCGATTTGATCGAGATCTTACCATGAAGCGTATTGGCTTCTTCCTGGCTGACCAGTTTCCACGTCTCTTCGACGCCATGTTCGTCGACGAGCGTCACCTCTGAGCCGAACTGCGCTTCGTCCGGCGAGTCGGACTTCTCGGCGACTCGCGCGTGGCGCAGGAGATTTTCGATCTCGCGCATCCGCGCCTCAATAAGCATCAGTTCTTCTTTAGTATCTTCATACTCACTGTTGTCGGAAACGTCGCCATCCATTGTGAGTTCTTGGATACGAGCAGCCATCTCTGGTCGCTTCACCGTTCGGAGCGTGTGCAACTCCTGCTCGAGATCGACCTTACCTTCGGCAGTAAGCATGACCGCACGTTCGACGGACATTGCTACCCTTCTTTCGCGATGTTCGGAGACAACAAACCCATCGCCGGCTCCAGCGAGCCCGCAAACAGAACAGCGTTTATGGAGTGGCGGAGACCGGATCGCTTCACTGAACCGAGGCGCGAAGCGAAAATTCGCGGCATATATTGAGAGCCGAGGATATTATAATCCTCGGCGTCCCGCTCGGTCTCAGTGTACTACAAGCCACGCGTCGTTGCAACGACCCGTGATCATTCAAGGCGGTAACAGATTCGGCAGCGCTCGAATCAGAACCTCCGTATTGTGGGTGAGAAGGGACTTGAACCCCTGACCTCGCGGATGTGAACCGCGCGCTCTAACCAGCTGAGCTACTCACCCGGCAGCGGGGACGAGTATAGCACGGCCTTCCGCGTCCCCACAATCAATTACGCCGCCGGCCGAACGGCGCAATCGAGGTCTAATCGACCTCGGCGACACACTCAACTTCAACGAGCGCGCCGGCCGGCAACCCGGCAACCTGAACGGTGCTGCGCGCCGGTGGCATCGACTTGAACGATCGGCCATAAACCTCGTTGAACTTCGGATAGTCGGCGAGATTTGTCAGGAAGCAGGTCGTCTTCACGACCTTGTCGAGCGACGAACCGGAGGCTGCCAGCACGGCCGCGACGTTCGCCATTACGCGTTCCGCCTGCGCGACGATATCGCCCTCGACGAGCTTGCCGGTGCTGGGATCGAGCGGGATCTGCCCGGCCGTGAAGACCAGGTTGCCGAGCTTGATCGCCTGTGAATACGGGCCAATCGCTTTCGGGGCATCATCTGTCGCGACAACACTCTTTGTCATCTGTTTTCCTACCGTTTCCGCGCAGCGCGCGAGCGAATCCGTCGGGGTACCATAACATCGGTGTCCGAACCGGTCAACGCGCGTACCCGGCTATACTTGTGCGGTGTGACTTCGGCGCATATCCAGCCCAATCGTGGCGAGAGGATCCGCTGACATGCGCTGCTCGATCATCGTCGTGACTTACAACGGCTGGCACCAGACGCAACCCTGCCTCTGTTCGATCGAGCGCGATCTGCCGCCCGGCGTATCGTTCACCGTCGTCGATAACGCGTCGACCGATGGCACTCCGGCGCTCATTCGCGAGCGGTTCCCTGCAATTGAGCTTGTCCAGAATGCGCGTAATCTCGGCTTCGCGGGGGGCGCGAACCTCGGGATTACCAGAAGCGATGGCGACGTCATCCTGTTGCTCAACAGCGATGTGGTGATTGAACCCGGTTTCATCAACGCGATGCTGGCGCCGTTCCTGCGTTCGCGCTCGATCGGCGCGGTTGCCGGGATGCTTGTCTACCAGCGTCGTCCTGACATCGTCGCGTCCGCGGGGATCGAGGTCTTCCGTAATGGGCTGGCGCTTGATTACGGCGTCGGTCTGCCGAGAACCGATCTGAGCGATCGGCCGGTCTTCGGCGCGTCGGGTGGAGCGGTCGCGTATCGTCGTGCCTCGCTGAACGATGTCGGACTCTTTCCCGACGCGTTTTTCATGTATTTGGAAGATGTTGATCTCGCCTGGCGTTTGAGATTGCGCGGCTGGGAGACGCTGCTGGCAAGCGACGCAGTTGCCGTGCACGCCGTTTCGTCGTCATCCGGTGAGGGTTCGCCGTTCAAGCGGAGGCTGCTGGCACGCAACCGCGTCTGGTCGATGATCCGTTGTCTGCCGCGCCCTCTTCTGCTCCGATACGGTTGGCGGATCGCGCGGTACGATGGTCTCGTTCTGGCGAGCGCCCCGATGAGGCGCGATGCGGCGAGTCTACGCGGGCGGATCGAAGCGGTGGCCGCGCTTCCTGCTCGCCTTGCCGAGCGACGTTTGATCCAGGCGAGAACGACGGTGCCGATCGCCGAAATTGAGAAGTGGCTTCGTCCCGATCCGGCTCCATCGGAACTCCTCCGGCTGAGAAAACGGTCGCGCGAACTGGCGCTCGAATAGCCGGGCCCGCGCTCTATTTGCAACAATTAGGATTCTGGTGCGTTGTTTGAGCGCGTAACGTCGTCAGGCAGTCACGGAGTTCGGACGCGCCGGAATCGCACGCGGCGTTGAAACGTTATGGTCTAAAAGCGCAGCTCGCGGGGTCGGGAAGGGTTGAACTAACGTGGTTGGTGATGCGGCGTATGGGCCGCGCGTAAGACGTTTCGCGTTCAGTCAGTCGCGTTCGGCTTCGCTCGCGATTTGGCGGGCTGCACTGATAATCGCCGGGACGCTGGCGCTCATCGTGGCGCTGGTTGCGACGCTTCTCCTTGCGTATGGCTGGACACATGACGACACGATCTATAACGGCGTCACGGCCGCCGGTGTCGACCTTGGCGGGCTGAGCCAGCAAGAAGCCGCCGAGCAGATATCGGCGCAGATTCAGCGTGAAGCACCAAGCGAGATTACGCTGACTGATGGCAACCGACAATGGAAGGTTCCCGCTTCATCGATCGGCCTCTCGTTTGATGCCGAAAAGACAGCTCAGCAGAGCCTGCAAATCGGACATGCAGGGAGCCTCTGGACGCGTTCGAACGAGTGGCTACGGACATTCGTGTCGGGCGAAGAGATTCCGGTAACCTTCACGATCGATGAAAACGCGACGATCGATGCGCTGCGCGATGTTGCCCCATCAGTCGTCACCGCTCCTCAGAACGCCCGCTATGTCTTTTCGTCTGACAAGTCGCTGGAGGTCAACCCGGCCAAGGATGGCCTGGCGATTAATGTCGATGGCACGCTCAATCATATTCGTATGAGCATCGGCGCGTTGTCTTCAGAGCCGGTACGTATCCAGACGCAGGCCGTCGAACCAGATATTCAGGCAAGCGATCTCCAGCCTGGTCTGAAACAGGCGAACGCCATGGTTTCGCAACCGATGATTCTGGCGAACCACGGCACGAAGTGGGAGATTCCGAGCGAAACGCTTCGCGACATGTTGATCGTGAACCAAGGCGGTTCGGATAACGTCACCCTCTCAAGTAGCGCGCTCGAAGCGTATGTGGGTCAGATCTCCGATCAGGTGAAGACGACCGGCCAGAACGCGACCGTGCGTTGGAACAATGATGCGGGCCAGTTCGAGGTCGTCAAGAGCACGGATGGTGAGACGCTGGATGCGGAGGCGACCACCGCCAACATTCTGACGGCACTCAAGGACGGCAAGCATTCCGTTGCCGTCGCGCTCACGAGCACCCCGGCACCAGTTGTTGATGCCGACGCACAGGCCGCGATTAGCCGCGCCCAGGCGTACACCGCGAACCCGCTCAAGCTGACTTGGGATGGTGGTGAGCAGGACCTGACGCCGGACCAGATCGCTTCGGTGCTTACGTTTACCGCTCAGCCCGATCAAGCCGATAAGATCGCAGTCGGCGTCAACTCAGACGCGATGGGCGGCTTGCTCGCCTCGCTGAAGAACAAGGTCGAGGTGCAGGCGAAGGACGCTGATCTGCGCTACATCGACGGCGCGGTGACGGTACGGACGCCCGAAACGGTTGGCCGGACGCTCAATGTCGATGCGTCGGTTAGCGCGATCCAGACGGCGCTGACGAGCGGCGCCGGCTCAGCGGCACTCGTGACGTCCCCGGTCGAACCTCAGATAACGTCCGCGATGGCTGGGTCGATCGTCATTCGGCAGGAATTGTCGAGCGGTCAGACGTATTACGGCGGTTCAGTCGCGAATCGCGCCTATAACGTCGATCTGGCGGTGCAGCGAGCGAACGGGGCGCTGGTGCCGCCCGGAGGCATCTATTCGTTCGTCGGTTCGGTCGGCGCGATCGATCTGAATAATGGATACAAAGTCGGGTATGGCATCATCGCCACCAGCAACGGCAGCGTGTCGACGGTGCCGTCGGTCGGCGGCGGGATCTGCCAGGTCTCGACAACGCTCTTTCATGCGGCGTTCTGGGCTGGCCTTCCGATCGTCGATCGCAGCTGGCACCTCTACTGGATTCCGTTGTATGGGCAGCCGCCGAGCGGTTTGACCGGTCTCGATGCGACGGTTGACACCGACGCCGGGCTCGACTTCAAATTCAAGAACACAACCAACGACTGGATCGCGATCCAATCGTCGTCCGACGGGACGAACGTCAATTTCTCGATCTGGGGCACCGATCCCGGCTGGGACGTCAAGGTCGATGATCCGGTCGTGACGAACGTCGTCAAGGCCAACACCGACATGCAATACGAACAGAGCGACCAGTTGGCCGCCGGCACAAGCGTGCTTGTGGAGCACGCTGAAGACGGCTTCGACGTTTCGGTACATCGCCAGGTGCTGAAAGATGACAAGGTCATCGACGACCTGAATCTCAAGAGCCATTATGTACCGTCTGCAAACGTCACGCTTCAGGGAACAGGACAGTAGGCCAGCAGCCTGAACAGTTCTCGCGATCGATCGCCGTGGTCTGACTTGGGCTACGGCGATTTGACCTTGGACGGCCGGCAGGACTACGATTCGAGCGTCAACGCCGTCCATCGCTGCCCGGAAGACATACTTCCCCGCTGAAAGGTTCGTTCACTTTGGCACAACGACTACTGACAGATAAGCGCTTTCTCTCGCTCGGGCTCGTCGTAGGTGCGGCGGTTGGAACGTGGGCCGGCGCGCGCGCGCGCGAATATACCGAGCGTCGCCCGGTGCCCTCCTTGATCGACTGGGATCAGGCGCGTTCGATCGCGACCAGCATGAATCGTCAGACCGAACTCTCGCTGCACGATCGTGACGAGTTGAATGAGTACTATCGCTCCCTGACCCAGCGTTCGATCCCGCTTGTCGCGGAATACAGCGGTGATGCCGAAATTCCGCAGGTCGAGCATGTCTATGCCTTCGACCGAGCGGACTGGGTCAATGCCAACATCGACAGTTTCGCCCAGATGTTCGAGCCGCTTGAATCGCTCAATCCGCTGAGCGGTCAAGATTCGCCGAACACCCTCATGATCCTCTGGGGTGAGCTGAATCAGCGTGCGCTCAGCGCGGAACTCGGTTTTCTGCTCGGCTATCTCGCGCGACGAGTGCTCGGCCAATACGACCTGACGCTGCTCGGGCGCGAGCCGGTGTCGCGCGGCAAGCTCTACTTCGTACAGCCGAACATCGAACGTGTTGAGCGAATGCTCGCGCTCCCCTCGGACGATTTCCGCCTCTGGCTGGCTCTGCACGAGACGACGCACGTCTTCGAATTCGAAGCCCATCCGTGGGTGCGTCAGCATGTCAATGGTCTGCTCGAGTCGTACTTTAGCTACCTCAACCAGGATTTCGAACATCTCAAACGCGGTTTCGCCGGACTCAAAGTCTTCTGGGATCGCGCCCGCGAACAGCGTGGCGAACATGACCGCTGGATCAATCTTGTGATGACGCCGGAGCAGAAGCAGATATTCGATTCGATGCAGGCGACGATGTCGGTGATCGAAGGCTACAGCAATCATGTCATGAACGCGGTCGGCAAGCAGCTGATTCCCACCTATGAGGTGATCTCCCGACGCTTTGAACAGCGACAGCGACAGCGTACGACTGCCGAGCAGTTGTTTGCCCGTCTAACCGGCCTCGATATCAAGATGGAGCAGTACCGGCAGGGCGAAGCGTTTATCAATGCGGTGGTCCGCGAACGCGGCCACGACTTCGCGCGTCAGGTCTGGAACGCGCCGGAGTACCTGCCGAGCCTGGCTGAGATTCAGTCACCGGCCGCGTGGATCGCCCGCGTTGAGAAGCTCTAGCCGTCGGGCAGGATCTGATCGTCGATGCGAAAACCTGTTAGGAGGAGCCGGTGACGCTCGATCTAACTCGACTCTCGGCGCGCATCGATGATCTGGCGCGCGGCTCCGATTCTCCCACGGAATCGTTTTCTGACCTGGCAGACGCCTTTGACGCAATCGATGCATACGATCTTACCGGGCGTATCAAGGAGGCGAGGACGACGTGGCTCCTGGCGCAGCCGGGCCACGTCTTCCAGGGCGCGCTCTCCGCACCGGCCTCACCCGCTGAATACTCCGTCGTCGCCAGCGACGGTTCTTTTATTCTTCCGGATCGTCATTCACCGGCGCGTTTCTTCATCATCAATATCGGTAAGGTCGTGCTGCGTTACGGCAGCGATCCGCACGCCGAGATCACCGCTGACCCGGAGATTTACTTCCGCGAGCACGAACTGTATGTTCCGAATGAGGTGAAGCGCATTCCGGTGAGCGGCACGCTTCTCGGCTTCAAGCGCGCGGCAGAGGAATTGACGGCGGTGGCCGAGGTCGCTGCCGATCAACCTGGCCCGGTTATCGGCCTTCAGGACGGCACGCTCATCCTCTGGGGTCTCGAAACCTTCCCGCAGCCAGTCGTGACGTGGATTCTCGAAGCATATCTGGGCGCCCTCGATGCGTTGCAGGAACGCGGGATCCCCATCGCGTCGTATATTAGTTCTCCGGCGTCGTCGGACGTCATGAACAGCGTGCGCGTGTCTGTCTGCGACTACCCGTTGAACGGCCGGCCGGTCGATTGTCGTGATTGTCACCAGCGCGCCCTACAGGAGGGCCATATCCCCGCCTGCGATTTCATTCCCGATGTCACCGATCGGGTGCTCTTCGAGCAGATCGTGGATCTCCGGCCGGGAGAGCGGTCGCAGGTGTTTGCCAGCCGCTCCGAAATCCTGAAGCGCTATACGGCACAGCATCACATTCACTTTTTCTACATGCACTCCGGAACCGAGATCGCGCGCGTTGAAGTGCCTCACTGGGTGGCGCAAGATGCGGCCAAACTCGATCTCGTTCATGCGGCGATCTACGATCAGTGCGCCAATGGACGCGGCTATCCGACCGCGCTGCAAGAGGCGCACGAGGTTGCCGCGATTCGCCCGCACGAGCGGCGTGCCGTCGAGATGCTCGTCGAAGAAGCGCTCGCTCGCCACGGTCATGATTACCGGCGTTCTGCGAAGGATGAGAGTAAACGTGGTCGATTCGTCTGACAGCAACCGGCAGCGTTATGGTGAAGTGATCGAGACGAGCAGCGCCCGGATCTGGGTCGAGTGCGACCAGTTGAACGATTTGCCACCACTGGGTGCGCTGGTCCAGGTCGGTTCGGACGCAGGCGATACGATCTTCGCGGTAGTTGCCTTCAGTGAAACGACAGGCATCGATGCAACACGCCGAGCGGTTCGGCGTGGTTCGAACGACGTTCGCGACGCCGACGTCTATCGTCAGCATCCCGAGCTAAGCCGGGTCCTGCGCAGCACATTCGAAGCGATCCCGATCGCGTTCGAGCGCGATGGCCGGATCATCTACGTTGTGCCTCCGGTGCCGCCACCGCTGCACTATTCCGTCGAACGGGTTGCCGCAGTGCAGGTAGTTCGGCTAACCGATCGCTTCGATTACCTCGCAACGCTCGCACGCTACCAGGGAGAGATCGCCTCGGAGCAGATCATGATCTCACACGTACGCGCGATCTACGATACGCGCGATCACGATCGTCAGTGGCTCGACACCGCCGCCGCTGAAATCAGCCGGCTCTACGCCAGTGAATATGATCGCCTGCTGCCGATCCTGGAAGCGATCGACCCGGGTGAGGAGCCGGCCGGATTACGCATCGTTCGCTGAACGCGGCTAATGCCGGAAATGGCGTGTGCCAGTGAAGATCATGGCGATGCCGGCCCGGTCCGCGGCCTCGATCACCTCTGCATCACGAACCGAGCCGCCCGGTTGGATGATGGCGCGGATTCCGGCGGCCGCGGCCACTTCGATATTGTCTGCGAACGGAAAATAGGCGTCGCTGGCGAGCGCGCTGCCGGTTACGCGTTGTCCAGCCCGTTCAACAGCGATACGCACGGCATCGACCCGATTTGGCTGCCCACCGCCAATGCCGACCGTGGCGGAGCCAGCCGCGAGCACGATGGCATTCGACGTCACGTGCCGCACGCACGTCCAGGCAAATTCGAGCGCAGCCCGCTCTTCCGGCGAAGGAGCACGCTGAGTGGCGACCGTCCAGACCGCGTTCTCCGGCTCGCCCGTATCGATATCCTGCACCAGAAACGCGCCGTTCAGCTGGCGTAACGATCGACCCGGCCGGCGTTGGCCGTCCGGCGCGACGATGAGCCGCAAGTTCTTGCGCCGGCCGAGCCGTGCCTGGGCTTCGTCTGTATACCCGGGCGCGACGACAACTTCGAAATAGTGCTGTGCGATCCGCTCGGCCGTTCGCGCATCGATTGTGCGATTCGCGGCGAGGATGCCGCCAAACGCCGAGACCGGGTCCGAAGCCAGAGCCGCTTCGTAGGCCTCCTCGAGTTCGATAGCCGTCGCGATTCCACAGGGCGAGGCGTGTTTGACAATCGCGATGGCCGGTGAAGCGAACGAATTGGCGGCGTTCTGCGCCGCGTCGGCATCGAGATAGTTGAGGTATGACATTGCCTTGCCGCCGAGAATCGTCCAGCTTGCGACACCCTGCGCTCCGGCCGGCGACAGTTGTCGGTAGAGCGACGCCCGTTGATGCGGGTTCTCACCGTAGCGTAGTTCGGTGACCTTCTCGCCGGCGATCGAAATCTGGTCCGGGAATGTGTCGTCATCCCGAAGGTATTCGGCGACGACCGCGTCGTAGGCGGAGACGTGTGCGTAGGCTTTGGCCGCCAGTTCCCGGCGCTGCTGCTGTGAAATGCCATCCAGCCCGGTACGTTCGATCTGCTCGGCAAGATGTTCGTAGTCCGCCGGTTCGACGACGACGACGATCGCCGGGAAATTCTTGGCGGCGGCGCGAATCATCGAGGGTCCGCCGATGTCGATGTTCTCCAGGGCGTCAAGGAGTGTCGTTTCCGGGCGTGCCACGACCTGCGAAAACGGATAGAGGTTGGAGACGACGAGGTCGATCGGCTCAATCTGGTGGGAGGCGATCTCGGACATATGGGTCGGCAGATCGCGCCGTGCGAGCAGGCCGCCGTGGATGCGTGGGTGCAGCGTTTTGACGCGTCCTTCGAGGATTTCCGGGAAACCGGTCACATCGCTCACGGCGACGACCGGAATGCCGGCCGCTTCGATGGCAGCTTTGGTGCCCCCGGTTGAAACGAGTTCGATTCCACACTTCTGTAGTCGCCGTGCGAAATCGACGATCCCCGACTTATCCCAGACGCTCAACAGCGCACGCATCGCCCATCCTCTCCGTAGCTCGGACCCGGTACGTACCTACGAAACGACGAATCGGTTCGTCAGGATCATGCCACAGGCGAGAGTGAACGGTTGAGCCGGCTGCGTTGTTTGTCTAGAGCTTGTTCACGACGAGTTTGGAGATCGCCCGAAGCGTCTCGAAGACGCCTTTGCCATTGATCGCGGACGCTTCGAAGCGCGGGACTTTTACGGTGTTGATATAACGATCGAGTACGGGAGTCGGCAGGCTTTGTGGGAGGTCCATCTTGTTGTACTGCATGACGAGCGGGTAATCGAGGAAACGTTTCCCCTGCGCGGTGAGATTTTGCGCCAGTTCGCGCAAGCTTTGCAGGTTATCGGGCAGGCGATCGCGGGAGGCGTCGGCGACGAAGACGACGCCGTCAGCGCCGTTAAGGACGGCGACGCGCGTGCGCTCATACAACACCTGGCCAGGGACCGTGTAGAGGTGGAAGCGAATGGTGAAACCATGGACTTTACCGAGATCGATCGGCAGGAAGTCGAAGAAGAGAGTTCGTTCGGTCTCAGTTTCGATCGACAGCAGTTCACCCTTGGTGTTGCTCGGGATTCGGGAATGGATGTACTGAAGATTCGTCGTCTTCCCGGACAGGCCGGGACCGTAATAGACGATCTTACCGTGAATTTCTCGAGCGGCAACGTTTATCAACGCCATATCGCTTCGTCACATCCTACTCGTCGTCGGAACAGCCGTCATCCTTGAAAAGAAGATCGATCGTGTCGATCGTTGCTTTGCCGACCTGGCGGAAGCGCGGACCATTGACCTCGGTGCTCCGTCGCTCGACAAGATCGAGAATATTGGCCAGCACCGCGCTCGATCGCCGCGCGAGCACCTTGACCATTCCAACCTGTGATTGCTTATCGAAAATCACCACCAGAAGCCATCGCCCGCGGACGGTCTCGGTAAAAATCTTCTCCTTCATGCCTTCTTGAAAGAGCGTTTTGAACCCGTCTTCTTTGAGAATACGCGCCATCTCCTGCGTAGAGGCGTAGGTATTCGCGATGAGCGCCCCAAGGTGAACCATCTCCGGACGGACTTCGTCGCTTTCGGAAGCGAGAATCTGCCCGGCCCGGTCGATCACCATGCTGTAGCTTGCGCCGGAATCCGCCATTAGCCGCTGCAGGCAGGCCGAAATCTGTGCCTGGTCCTCTTCGACGACGACCATGCGGGAGATCTCAGGATCAAATTGCGACATCAGACCTCCTGGCGCGCGGCATAGACGTAACTCATGATGCAATCCATCCGTCCCCGTTTCGCACGAAGCGGACGTTCGCCTCGTCGGTTGCGCTGACGATGCGCCCGACAACTCGCGCTTCATCGGCTTCGTTGAGCGTGCGGTCGACATCCGCGGGACGAACAACCACGACGAAGCCGATTCCCATATTGAAAACCTTGAACATTTCGTCGTCCGAAATCGATCCGCGCTCCTGGATAATCGAAAAGATCGGGTCTGGCACCCAGGAATTCAGATCGAATTCGGCGAGCAGTCCGTCGGGAATGATCCGGCTAACGTTGCCGGCGATCCCGCCGCCGGTGATGTGCGCCATTCCCTGCGGGATGCCGAGATCGAGCAGCGGGCTGATCTGCGGCAGATACGAGCGATGCGGAAGGAGCAACAGATCCTTGAGTGTCAAACTCAGTGAGCCGTCGAGTGGTTCGGTAAGTTTCGACTGCGCATCGTTCGGATCGCCGTCGAGTCCGAGCGCTAAGCGAGCGAGTGAATATCCGTTGGTGTGCAAGCCGGAACTCGGGAAGCCGATGACGACATCGCCGTCTTGAATGCTCGATCCATCGATGATACGCGATTCCTTAACGGCTCCGACGACGAAGCCCGCGAGGTCGTAGGTGCCGGGTTGATAGATCCCCGGCAACTGCGCGGTTTCACCGCCGATCAGGGCGCAGCCGGCGTCCTTGCATGCATCGGTCAGCCCTCGAATGATCTCGCGGAGCGCGGCTGGATCGAGCTTCGGCGTGGCGTAGTAGTCGAGGAAAAAGAGCGGCCGCGCGCCACAAGCGAGGATGTCATTGACGCAGTGGTGAACCAGATCAATGCCGATCGGGTAGTGATGACCGGCGAGCGACGCGACCAGCACCTTGGTACCGACGCTGTCGGCGCTTGCCACGAGCACGACTTCGCCATCGCTTTTCGGGGCACGGAAAAAGCCGCCGAAAAGTCCGACGCCCCGCAGCACGGAGACGTTATGAGTCGCGGCAACGCGTGTCGCAATCTCATCCTTTGCCGCCTCGGCGGCGTCGATGTCGACTCCAGCCGCCCGGTACGATCCGGCCACGGGTTCCACCAGTCAATTCCTCCCGGTAACGTAGGATAGCGTGGCCCTAGATTGCGGCGACTGCCTGACTAATCTCGGGCAGTCCACGGCGCAAGACGAGACGAACGCGGCCAAGATTCGAATCACCGCGCGCCAGCGCGACGAGAACGAGTTCGTCGTCGAGTGGCGTGAGAATCGCGACACTCTGCTCGTACTCGAGGATCGCCTGCTTGGCCGAGCCCTGATCGAGCTCACGTCCCATCGCATCCATCATCAGCAGACCGCTCGCCGCCAGCGCGGAAAACGATTCGGCGTCGATGTCGGGAGACTGGGCGGATTCGACTAAGAGTCCATCAGAACCGACCACGGCGACCAGATCGAGGCCGCCGGTATCTCGCAGACCTTGCAATGTGTCTGACAACGTCCCGGACATTGCTGCGCCTTTCGCTTGCCGTCGAACGATCTACGGATCGATTATAGCGGGCAGCTACTCGCTCAACGAGCGCTCCGGCCGCTTCCGTAAACGGAAACGGACCTAAGTACTAGGGATGCATATCATGCCTGAAAACGGCCGTATGTTCACGCTTTTCCGCGTAGATAAGGATGAAACTCGGGCAACAGCCGCTCCGGCACTCGGCCGCTGATCTCGGTTCCGTGCTCATTGAACTGCTGATCATCGACCTGGCCGACGCGATGGAAGAGATCGAGGATGCGCGCGTCGCCGAACGGGACGAGAAGATCGACATCTACGAGCTGCTTACCACCGGATAGGACTCCGGCGATTCCGGCGAGTAGATCATCAAGCCCTTCGCCCGTCTTCGCCGAAATCGG
>CALAGB010000308.1 GCA_937891245.1 uncultured Thermomicrobiales bacterium
GTCGGCGTTCAGACCGAGCAGTCCATGTGGCATCGTGTCGCGTGCATAGGCGACCTCCAGCACGCAGGCGTCGCGCAGCATCGTGCGCACCTCGTCTTCGAACTCCTCGGTCCAGAGCCAGGGATTCTCGATGCGAATCTGATTGATGACGTCGATGCCGAAGTTGAGGTGCAGCGATTCGTCGCGCAGGATGTACTGATACTGCTCGGCGATCCCGACCATCCGGTGCTGCCGGCCGAGCGAGAGGATTTGCGCGAAGCCGGTGTAGAACCACATCCCCTCGAAGACGACGTAGAAAGCGACCAGATCGCGCAGGAAGCTGCGATCCGCTTCTTCCGTGCCGGTCGCGAAGGTTGGATCAGAGAGGTTCTGAGTGTAGCGCAGCGCCCAGGACGCCTTGTCGGTGATCGACGGTACCTCGCGGTACATGTTGAAGAGTTCGCCCTCGTCGAGCCCCAGGCTTTCGCAAATGTACTGGAAGGTGTGGGTGTGCACCGCCTCTTCAAACGCCTGGCGCAGCAGGTACTGGCGGCACTCCGGATTGGTCAGCTGGCGGAAGACGGCGAGCGTGATGTTGTTGGCCACCAGTGATTCGGAGGTGGCGAAGAAGCCGAGGTTGCGCTTGATCATGCGCCGCTCTTCGTCGCTCAAGCCGTCGCGCGATTTCCAGAGCGCGATATCGGCCTGCATCGAGATTTCGGTCGGCATCCAGTGATTGTTGCAACCGGCCAGGTACTTCTCCCAGGCCCATTCATATTTGAGCGGCAGCAGCTGGTTCACATCGGCGCGGCAGTTGATCATCGCCTTCTCATCGACGCGCACCCGCCCGCCCTCGCGGTCGATCTCGCCGAGGCCGCTGCCGTCGAGCGCGCCGGCCGGCTCGGGCCGCACGCCACGTGTTGAAGTGGACATCGGTTTAGTCCAGTCGAGCATTGTCGTTTCCCTTACCGTTACTGGCAGACTTCGCAGACCATACTTTCGAAGTCGTCGTCCTCGGCGTCGTTAAGACTCGCCGGTATGCGCACCGCGACCTGCGCCAGCGAGACGGCGTTGAGCTTGCCGTCGGTGCCGCTGAGCGTGCTCTTCTCAACGTGCGTCGCGCTCTGCGACCGGAGGTAGTAGGTCGATTTCAGACCGCGCCGCCAGGCGAGCCGGTACATCTCATCGAGCTTGCGTCCGCTCGGCTGGGCCAGATAGAGGTTGAGCGACTGCGATTGATCGATCCATTTCTGGCGGCGGGCAGCTGCCTCAATGAGCCAGCGACTGTCGATCTCAAAGGCCGTGGCATAAAGTTGCCGCAGTTCGCCCGGCACGCGATCGATCGCGCCGAGGCTGCCGTCGAAGTACTTTAGGTCGCTGACCATGACCGCGTCCCACAGTCCACCTGCCTTGAAATCACGCGTCAAATGGGGGTTGACGACAGTGAAGTCGCCCGACATGTTCGACTTGACGTAAAGATTGCGATAGGTCGGCTCGATCGACTGGCTGACGCCGCAGATATTCGAAATGGTGGCAGTCGGAGCGATCGCCATGACGTTCGAATTGCGCATACCGACCGTGCGCACGAGTTCGCGGAGCTCGCTCCAATCGAGCCGGGCCGACGTATCCAGTTCCAGGTCGTCTCCGCGCTCGCGCGCCAGCAGCGCGATTGAATCGATCGGCAGAATTCCCTGGTTCCAGAGCGAACCGGCGTAGGTCGGGTAGCTGCCCCGTTCGGCGGCCAGTTCGCACGAACCGGCGATCGCGTGATAACTGATCAGTTCCATGCTTTCGTCGGCGAAGCGCACGGCGTCATCCGAGGCGAGTGGAATACGCAGCATGGAGAGTGCGTCCTGAAAGCCCATCAGGCCGAGCCCGACCGGGCGATGACGCAGGTTCGAGCGGCGTGCCTCGGGAATCGTGTAGAAGTTGATGTCGATGACGTTGTCGAGCATGCGCATCGCCAGGCGGACGGTACGCGCCAGCCGCTCCTCGTCGATGCCATCCGGTCCGACATGCGCCGCCAGATTGATCGAGCCGAGGTTACAGACGGCAACTTCGTCCAGCGCTGTGTTCAGCGTGATCTCGGTGCAGAGGTTCGACGAGTGCACCACACCACAGTGTTGCTGCGGCGAGCGCAGGTTGCAGGCATCTTTGAAGACGATCCAGGGGTGACCGGTCTCATAGAGCTGTGTCAGCATGCGCCGCCAGAGATCGACGGCGCGCACCCGCTTGAAGTTGCGAATTTCGCCCCGCGCGGCCCGCTCCTCGTACGCCTGATAGCGTTCGACGAAGGCGTGACCGTAGAGATCGTGGAGATCCGGCACCTCGTCGGGTGAGAAGAGCGTCCATGCGGCATCTTGCGTCACGCGTTGCATGAAGAGATCGGGCACCCAGTTGGCGGTGTTCATGTCGTGCGTGCGGCGCCGCTCATCGCCGGTGTTCTTGCGCAGTTCGAGGAACTCCTCGATGTCGATATGCCACGTTTCGAGGTAGGCGCAGACCGCGCCCTGCCGCTTGCCACCTTGATTGACGGCCACGGCCGTGTCGTTGGCGACCTTGAGGAAGGGCACGACGCCGCGTGATTCGCCGTTGGTCCCCTTGATATGCGCGCCCATCCCGCGCACCGGTGTCCAGTCATTGCCGAGACCACCGGCGTACTTCGAGAGCAGCGCGTTATTGCGAATGCCTCTGAAAATACCGTCGAGATCGTCCGGCACCGTAGTGAGGAAGCAGGAAGAAAGCTGCGGACGCGGCGTCCCGGCGTTGAAGAGCGTCGGCGTCGAGCACATGAAGGAAAAGGAGGAGAGGAGTTCGTAGAATTCGATGGCCCGCTCTTCGCGCTCGATCTCGCGTTCGGCCAATCCCATGGCGACACGCATGAAAAAGGCTTGGGGCAGTTCGAAGCGCGTGCCGCCGGCGTGAATCAGATAGCGGTCGTAGAGCGTTTGTAGCCCAAGGAACTGGAAGGCGAGATCGCGCTCGGGTTGGAGCGCTGCCGCCAGCCGCGCCAGATCGAAGCGCGCTAACTCCGGACTGAGTAGCTCGAGTTCGATACCGCGTTGGACATAGGCGGGGAAATAGGCGGCATAGCGCTCGGCCATCTCGGCCTGTGCTGGCTCCGCCGGACGGCGCTCGATGAATGACAGCGCTTCGCGACGCAGCGTGTCGAGCAAGAGGCGGGCGCTGACGTAGGTGTAGTTTGGCTCGACTTCGATCAGCGTACGCGCTGCCATGATCGTGGCCAGCGCCAGTTCATCGGTCGTGATGCCGTCGTAGAGATTGCGCAACGTTTCGGCGAACACGATCTGTGGTGAAACATCCTCCAGTCCGGCACACGCTTCCTCAATGATGCACGAGAGACGCGCGTAATCGAGCGGCGCCTGGCTGCCGTCGGCGGCCCGTACCTGAATGGTCGATCCAGCGGTTGCCGGTTCGTGTTCAGCGGCCTCCTGCCGGGCGCGGGCGCGTTCCTCGCGATAGAGGACGTAGGCGCGGGCGATCTTGTGATGCCCGCCGCGCATCAGCGCGAGTTCAACCTGATCCTGAATCTCCTCGATATGCAGGGCACGTTCGGTATCAGCATGCCGCGTCAGTGCGGCGACCACCTGCTCGCAGAGCTCAGCGACGGTTTCGTGCACCCGGCGCGAACCGGCGGCATTGGCTCCTTCGACCGCCAGGAAGGCTTTGGACATCGCCAAGCTTATCTTGGCTGGATCGAAGGGCGTCAACGCGCCGTTACGGCGAATGACGTGGATGCGGCTCAACTCATGGGCTGAATCAGGCGGCATCCGCTGATCGGAGCGATCAGTCGCGGAGATGGTCGGTGTGACTGTGGACATTGGCAGACCCCAATACAGATCGTATGGGGGAGCCGGAGGGGACGCGTGCATGCTGAGCGCGAGGGAAGCAAGCTCAACCCGCAGGCAATCCACCGGGGCACCCCGCCCGAAGGACGTCAGCGTGGTCAGGCAGGTCTCCTGGCTCGCGGGTCATCGTCGTTGTCCGGCCTTCCCGGCGGCATCCGCCAGTGACCAATGGGGCGACAACGACTCGCCGCTTACAGTTGCGGGGGCAGCTCGGGCCTCGGCGCGGTGCGCCTCACCCGATTCCCTCTTCGCTCCGGAGCGATCTCCAGAGAACCATAACCACGAATCTCAGTGTACGTACACTCTCGCTGGCTGTCAAGAACGAGCCTGGTCGATACTCGCCTCGACGTACCGTACTACCAACAGTGGTAGCATTCGAGCGTCGTCACTACCAGATAGAGTATCACGAGCGGGCAATCGACGTGCGGCGGGTGAGGGCGCTACTGCTGCGCTCTCGCGCAAGCCCATCAGCGTCGTGGTGCCCCGAGGAGTGCCGAAAGACTACGGGCGAGGCGCTCCTCGTCGGTGATCTCCACGGCTCTGCGAGCGGTGTTTGCCCTAGAGCGTTGGGCAGATTGGGCAGAGCTGGAGGGAGGAGAGATGCGCCAGGACGCCGAAGAGTGTGACGAGGACGAGGCCGGTGACGACCAGGTCGCGGCGCTGGTACGGCATCTCGATCGGCTTGCCGAGCAATGCGTCGATGCGTGCCTCGTTCGGCGTCAGACCGGCAACCGTGAGCGGTTGCGTCCGGCCGCTGGCCCGCACCACCTTCACGAGCGCGCTCGCCAGGGCCGGCATCGGGACGCTCGCCAGGGCTGCCTGATCGGCGGCGAGTTCAATGCCGACCCGCACGCGTTCGGCGAGCGTTTCGATGATCGGGAAGGGCGCGAAGATCGAGCGGAGCAGTTCGATCAGGAAGAGGCGGAGTGGATCGCGGCGGCGCATATGGCTTGCTTCGTAGCCGAGCACCGCTTCGATCTCGGACGGGCCAAGGATCGCGAGCAGTCCGTCGCTGACGTAGACCGCCGGGAAGAAGAAGCCGGCACAAAAGGCGTAGGGCATCGGATCGTTGACCACGACCAGCCGCCGTCCGATACCGGTTTCGTCGGCGAGCGTCGACCAGCCGTTGTCGTTCCGGCTACGCCGCGTCTCGGCCCCACGGTTGAGCCGGTACTGGCCGACGATCTGGCGAAGCATCAGACCGGCTGCCAGCAACAGCATCGGACTCATCCAGAAGAGGATGGCGGCGACGACATAGGGCGGATAATCGGGGATGAAGGGTGTCGCGCCGGGGTGACGGAAATTGAATTCGACGTACTGGTGCGCCAACGGCAACAGTAGGCTCGGCCAGACGGCGACGGTGAGCACGACCAGCAGTGCCGCGACGGTCGCGCGGTAGTGGCGAATCTGGCGGGCAGTGGCAATGAAGCGAGCGGTCATGCATCCTCCAGCGTGCGGCGCTCTGAGATCAAGCGTTCCAACTCGATGAGCTGCTCGCT
>CALAGB010000309.1 GCA_937891245.1 uncultured Thermomicrobiales bacterium
GTTAGAAAATGCGATCGTGACCACCCGGGAAGGAATCTCGGACGCGACCCACGCGCATATCGATTTCTTGTTGAACGGACCTCGCCGTTGAACGATCACCATAACCTGATCCCGGATTGTGATCCCGCATGAGTGCGATCGTGCGCCGCTTCCGCTTCACTGAGTTCCAGTTGCTCGTCGCACCATCGTTGATGACGGTGGTTGGCCTGTTGACGATCTTTCTGGCACGTACTGGTTCGTCACGTTGGACGTGGAGCGACATCTGGGTCAGCCTCGGCTATGTCGCGCTGATCTTCCTTATGACGATCTTCTTGAGCGCGACCGGCTTCAAAGGCGACCAGGTGCTCTTCCCAATTGTTGCCACGATCGCGGGCCTGGGTCTGCTCGAAATCGAACGCCTGAATCCGGTGCTAAAAGCCGAAAACCCGAATCTGGCACACGTTGCCAGAAACCAGGTCGCCTATATCGCCGTCGGCCTCTTCTTGCTCTTGTTGATGATGGTGTTCGTCAAGCGGCTCGACTGGCTGCGCCGCTATAAATATTCCCTGGGCTTTCTGGGATTGGCCATGATGGCCGCAACGGTCGTTTTTGGCACGGATATTAATGGTGCGCGCCTCTGGATCGATCTCAAGGTCGCTACCGTTCAACCGAGCGAGCTGGTCAAGGTCATTCTTGTTGTTTTTCTTGCCGCGTATCTCGACGATTACGGTGATTTGGTAGCCGGTTCCTACCGCTTCTTACGCTGGAATCTGCCTCCAATCCCCTACTTGCTGCCAATGTTTCTCATGTGGGCGGCGGCACTTGGGGTCGTCGTCTTACAGAACGACCTCGGCACCGCACTCCTGTTCTTCGGCATTTTCCTGGTCATGATCTACGTCGCGACGGCCCGGCTTTGGTATGTCGTTGTCGGACTCTCGGCGTTTGCGATTGGCGTGTATGTTGCGTATCAGATGTTCGACCGCATCGCGGTTCGCGTGCAGAACTGGATCAACCCGTGGGCAGACCCGCTCGACAAGGGGTTTCAGCAAATTCAGGCCGAATACACGATGGCGGCCGGACATATCTTCGGCACCGGCCTCGGCTACGGGCATCCGCAATACATCCCGGCTGTTGAGACAGACTATATCTTTGCGGCACTCGCCGAAGAACTCGGGCTACTCGGAACGATCGCGATTCTCGCTCTCTATGTGTTGCTCGTGGCGCGAGGCTCGTTGATCGCATTGCGGGCGGACCGAGGTTTTCCGCAGCTGCTCGCTGTCGGACTAACGACCATTTTAGCCCTGCAAACACTCATTATCCTGGCCGGTGTCCTCCGCTTGATTCCGCTCACCGGGATCACGCTCCCATTTATCAGCGCCGGTGGGAGCTCGCTCTTGACGAACTTCATTATCGTCGGGCTCCTCTTACGCATCAGCGATGGATCGGTTAAGACATGAGCGGTTTTTTTCGCGCCTCTGCCTTTTTCGCGGCTACGATTCTCCTCACGTTCGGAATGATCGTAACGAAAGGTCACTCGTCGCGCACCTGGTTCTTTCTGTGGTTGGCTATGTTGTTCGTGGCATCCGTGCTGATTACGGTTGCCGTCTGGCCACGATTGCCACGAACGATTCCAGCGACGCAACGTACGATCGCTCATGGCGCCACACTGTTTATGGTCGGGTTCCTCGTACTGGGCGTTCAGCTCGCACGGGTTCAGGTAGCCGATAGCGCGATTATCAGCGAGCGCACGCATTCTGATGCCGGCAATGTTGACGTGCAGGATCCTCGACACCGGTTAATGGCGTCCGAGGTTCAGCGGGGAAGTATCTTCACGAGTGACGGGAAGGTCGTAGCGCAGACCGACAAGAACCCCGACGGCAGCTTTATTCGCAGCTATCCGGACCCGGCGACTGCGTATTTGGCCGGCTATTATTCTCCGCTTCTCTACGGCAGCAGCAATCTGGAGGCGGCGTATGATAGCGAGTTGATGGGCGAATCGGGAGGCAATCCGATCACACAATGGCTCGACGGCATTCTCCATCGAGATCGCCGTGGCTATGACCTGACCCTCTCGGTAAATCAGGACGTGCAGGATCAGGCGAATCAGCTACTGGGCAATCAACGTGGCGCCGCGATCGTCATGAACGCGAAGACGGGCGCGATCGTGGCGATGGCCAGCACACCGAACTTTGACCCGAACAAGCTCTACGTCAACGAAGGCCCGCAAATTAACGCCGAGACGGATACCGCCAAAGCCTACTGGGAGCAGCTCACCTCGCAGCAAGATTCGCCGCTGCTGCTCCGTCCGACCCAGGGCCTCTATATTCCCGGCTCGATTTTCAAGACGGTAACGGCCTCCGCCGCGCTCCAGTCGGGCGTTGCTCAACCCGATACGGTCTATCGCGACGAGGGTGCGCTGACCGTTGGCTCGCGGGTGATCCCCGAGGAGAATCGACCGGACAACAATCGTATCGACTACACGCTGACCGACGCATATGGCTGGTCGCTCAACGTCGTCTTTGCTCAGATCGGATTACAGATCGGTCCGCAGCGTATGCAGGAGTTTGCCCAGAAGTTTGGGTTTGGCTCCGACATTCCGTTCGAGCTTCCGGTCGCAATCAGCGAGCTTGATGCCGATCCGAGCTTCCTGTCCGATCAGGCATCGCTGGCCGTGACCGCGTTTGGCCAGGGGCAAATCCAGGCGACCCCGCTGCAAATGGCGCTGATCGCCGACGCGGTCGCGAACGGCGGTACGATGATGGAACCGTATCTCGTCCAGAAAATCAGCGACGAGAAGGGAACGACACTTTCCACGAACTCGCCGTCGAGCTGGCAACGTGCGATCGATGAGAAGACCGCGAGTCAGATGCAGCAGATCATGATCAACTCAGTGCAAAACGGCTATGCGTCTGGCGCCCAGATTCCCGGTTACGTCGTCGGCGGAAAGACCGGCACCGCAGAGGTTGGCGGAGACAAGCAGCCAAATTCGTGGTTTATCGGCTTTGCCGGTAAGACCGACCCGGAGTACGTCGTCGCTGTGGTCGTAGAGAATGGCGGCGAAGGGACGAAAGTCGCGCTGCCGATCGCGCACCAGCTCCTACAGACTGCTCTCCAGCTCGACGAGACGAAGTAGACGTTCCCCGAACTGACCCGGCGACATCACCATCACCTACATGAATTCCCGGAGGCCGTTTTCCGGAATCGGGAACGGCCTTTTGCGGCATGATCGTACCCCGCCTCAAAACGCGTCGTCGCGGCAGCCTGTGACGCGATTTTCGCCTGAGAACGCGATTTTTGGTATACTTACAGGGTGTGCGAGACGCTGGAGGAGCCTGTGAATTCGAGTCGGTTGACGTTCGAAGACCTGGTTTCGGAGGCGCTCGATGGTCTCCCCGACGCCTTTCTGAAGGCGATGGATAACCTGGAGATCGTGGTTGAGCCGGAACCGCGCGACGAACATCGAAGACGACTCGCCCCGGCTGGCTCCACGCTTCTTGGGCTCTACGAGGGAGTGCCCAAGACCGCTCGTACATCCGGGTATGGACTCGTGGTGCCGGACAAGATAACGATTTTCGAGGGACCAATCCGCCGGCTGGCTGATGACGACGAGGCGTTGAAGCGGCTCGTCCAGCGAACGGTGGTTCATGAGATCGCCCATCATTTTGGCATCTCTGACGATCGCTTGCGAGAACTTGGTGCGTACTGAGTGCTCGATCGTGAGGTAAACGAGCGTATGGCATGGCCGCGCAGTGGCCGAGATGACGTCGCAGTAGAGCAATCGCCCGGCGTAATCGAAACGGTTGGAAACGCGTTTGTACTGCTGAACAAACGACCGTACTTACTCATACCGCCGGTGCTCCTTGATATTTTTCTCTGGCTTGGGGCGCGACTTTCGCTGAAGCCATTGACCGATACCCTTGTCGGCTGGGTTCAGGGATCATCGTCCGTCGATAGCACGACGATCGATCAGCTGCATTCGATCGGGAAGTCATTTAACCTGTTCGAGCTTCTGGCGGTGACCACGCCGACCTTCGTGACGCAGATCGGGGCCGATGCGCTCGCCGGGGCATCGCACCAGACGATCGAGGGCCTGCAATGGTGGCTGCTTCTGCTGGCCGGATTTGGCCTGTTGCTCGCCGGACTGGCGATCGGGATGGCCTACCTGACGCTCCTCGGCTTTCTGGTGCGTGGCGAGGGCATAACGATCGCCCCGTATAGCTCGGCGACGCTGAAGAACGTCGCGCGGACATATGCGTATTACCTGCTTCTGCTCGGACTGATGTTGTTGATTCTCTTCCCGCTCGTGCTGCTCTCCGGAGCGATGCTTATCTTCGGCATCAGCATCGTCCCGATCGTGACGCTGTTGGTAGCCCTGGCAGCGATGTGGGCGTACGTGCTGCTCTTTTTCGCGCAGGATGCCATCGTCATGTCGCAAGCGGGTCCTGCCAGGGCGATCTATCTCAGCTACAACGTTGTGCGTTCGAATTTCTGGCCCTGTATCGGCCTCATCGTCGTCTCCCTCGTTTTGCAGATCGGGACGCCGCTCGCGCTCGTAGCCTTAACCCGTGCGCCGCTCGGCGTGCCGCTCGCGTTCATTTTGCATGCGTACATACTCACCGGGGTGGCGGTGGCCGCATTGCTCTTTTATCGGGATCGCGCGAAGAAGTTGCGCGCCCCCAGGTTGCCGGTTGCTTCGGATCCCGCCAGTTGAAAGGTTCAATCACGTGGCTGACATAACTGTTTCTCATTACACCGCCGCTGATATTCAGGTGCTCGAAGGTCTGGAAGCTGTGCGCCGGCGGCCAGGAATGTACATCGGGAGCACCGATTCGCGCGGACTGCATCACCTGGTTTATGAGATTGTCGATAACAGTGTCGACGAGGCAATCGCGGGCTATTGCGACCATATCGACGTGACAATTCGGGCCGATGGATCAGTCTGGGTCAAAGACAATGGCCGCGGAATACCGGTCGACAAACACCAAAAGACCGGGAAGTCGGCGCTCGAAGTCATCATGACGGTCCTGCATGCCGGCGGGAAATTTGGTGGCGGTGGCTACAAGGTTTCCGGCGGCTTGCACGGGGTCGGTGCATCGGTCGTCAATGCCCTCTCCGAGTGGGTGAAGGTGGATGTTCGCAAGGACGGCGTCGTCTACCGGCAGACGTATCAGCGCGGCGTGCCGGACGGGCCGGTGGAGCCGATCGGCGAAACGACGCCCGACGATCACGGTACGACGACGACCTTCCTGGCCGATTCGTCGATCTTCAACACGCTCGACTATGACTACGAAACGCTGCTCCAGCGCTTCCGTGAGACAGCGTACCTGACGCGCGGACTCGGAATCCGCTTTCGGGATGAACGTCTCGACCGCGAAATGTCGTTTTACTTTGATGGCGGCATTATTTCGTACGTGCGGCATCTGAATCGGAACAAACAGCCGGTCCATCCGAAGCCGTTTTACGTGAGCCGCGAGGCCGGTGACTCGCTCGTGGAAGTCGCGCTGCAGTACAACGCGGGCTATGCGGAATCAACCCATACGTTCGCGAACAACATCAACACGGTTGATGGTGGGACGCACTTGACCGGCTTCAAGGCGGCACTCACGCGCACGATCAACGATTACGCGCGCAAGAACGGTTTTCTGAAGGAAACCGACGAGAACCTGAGCGGTGAGGATGTGCGTGAAGGGCTGACCGCGATCGTCAGCGTGAAGCTGCCCGAGCCGCAGTTCGAGGGCCAGACGAAGGGGAAACTCGGAAACGCCGAGGTCGCCGGTCAGGTCCAATCGGTCGTGAACGATAGCCTGGCGACGTATCTGACCGAAAATCCGTCGGTCGCCCGACGCATCGTTGAGAAGTGCGTTTTTGCCTCACGAGCGCGTGAAGCGGCGCGCAAGGCGCGTGAGCTCGTGCAGCGCAAGGGAAGCCTCGATACGTTCAGTTTGCCGGGCAAGCTGGCCGACTGCAGTGAGCGCGATCCGTCGCGAGCCGAACTCTATATCGTCGAGGGCGACTCTGCCGGTGGCTCCGCCAAGCAGGGGCGTGACCGTCGCTTCCAGGCGGTGCTTCCGTTGCGTGGCAAGATCCTGAACGTCGAGAAGGCCCGCCTGGACAAGATGCTGCAGAACGAAGAGATTCGGGTCCTCGTCACGGCACTCGGGACCTCGATCGGCGATCAGTTCGATGCGTCGAAGTTGCGCTATCATCGGATCGTGCTGATGACCGATGCCGACGTCGACGGCGCCCACATTCGGACGCTTCTGCTGACCTTCTTCTTCCGGCATCTCGAGGATCTTATCAGCGACGGTCGCCTCTTTATCGCGCAGCCGCCGCTCTATCGAATGCAAAGCGGGCGCGAAACGCACTACGTCTATTCGGATAACGTGCGTGACGAACTGATTCAGGCGAACCCGAACCGGAAGTGGGATATCCAGCGCTTCAAGGGCCTGGGCGAAATGAACGCGGAGCAGCTCTGGGACACCACGATGGACCCGGAGCAGCGTACACTTCTTCAGGTAACGGTGGATGATGCCGTGCGAGCAGACGAGACGTTCGACATGCTCATGGGGAGCGCGGTACCACCAAGAAAGCGATTCATTCAGACGCACGCCCGAGAGGTGCAAAACCTCGACGTCTAACCGGACGACAAGAGAAAGTCAGATTTCGTGAAGATGTCCGTCGCAAGCTACCGGCCGGGCTCTTCGGTTGGGCTGGCTCAGCCAGTTGCACCGACGAGCCTGCCCATCGCCATCGATGCGATGGGTGGTGATCACGCACCCGCTGAGATCGTGGCCGGCGCCATCGACGTGGTGCGTAGCCATGGGCTCTCGGTGACACTCGTTGGCCAGGCGTCTGAAATCGAGCCGTTGCTGACCGGTTGCGGCGATTGCCGGCGGTCGATTCAGGTTGTCGACGCACCCGAGATCGTGACGATGGAAGAACATGCGGTGGCCGCGATTCGACGGAAGTCGAAGGCATCGATCACCGTTGCCTGCCTGGAAGTGGCTGAAAAGCGCGCCTCCGCGATCGTTTCGGCCGGCCACTCGGGGGCGGTCGTCGCCTCTGCCATTTTCACGCTTGGACGCATGCCGGGAGTAGAACGTCCCGGCATCGCGGTGCCGATCCCAACGGCGCTCAGCACGACGCCCCTCTATATTATGGATGGTGGTGGCGTCGTCGATCCACGCCCGGCACATATCGTGAAGTTCGCGTACCTGATCTACGACTACCTGCACGATGTGGTCGGCATTGAATCCCCCAGAATCGGGTTGCTGAGCAACGGCGAAGAGGCCGGTAAAGGGACGGCGTTTGTGCGCGAGGTGCACGTGCTCCTGCAAGAATGTAACGAAGTGGGCTTTATCGGAAATATCGAGGCGAACGCGATTTCCGAAGGGGTTGTCGATGCGGTCCTCTGTGACGGCTTCAGCGGGAATCTGCTCCTGAAAGCGGCCGAAGGCACGGCGGTTATCGTTCAAAACGCGTTGCGGAACGAACTGACCGCCCGCTGGTATACGCAGTTACTGGCCGCCGCGCTGCGCCCGGCATTCCGCAGGGCACGAAAAACGGTCGATTACCGCTCGTATGGTGGTGCCCCACTGCTCGGGGTCAATGCGCCGGTTATCCTGGCACACGGTCGCTCGGATCGACACGCGATCGCGAACGCGATCCTTTCGGCCTCGCGTGCAACGACCACCTCGAATCGGCACTCGACGCTTCCACATTAGTCGGGATCAATCGTCAGGACACCACGCGACGGGAACGTTCGGCCCGATGCACGTCGCGGCTTGGGACGTAAGAGGGCATCGGGCCATGCCAGGTCATACCAAGGGGTAGAATCTATTCCTCGCCTGAAACCGCGCGCTTGAGTTGCGTGCCAGGCTTGAAGCTCGGGCTCTTACGCGACGGGATCGTAATACGTTCGCCTGTCTGCGGATTGCGACCTTCGCGCGACCCGCGCTCACTAATGCGAAAGGTCCCGAACCCGGTCAGTGCTACTTCATCACCTTTGGCCAGCGCGTCTTGAATTGCGTTGAATGTCGCATTGACGACTGCCGTCACCTGCGTCTCGGGTTGATTGACACCGGCGGCAACCGTCTTGACCAGATCACTTTTTCGCATGTGGTTTCCCTTCCGCTCTTACTCAACACTTGGCCGCGACTACAGGCATTTTCCAGACTATATAGCATGAGCCGCGCCATGAGCAAATACCGGCCGCGTATGTACGCTAATTCTATCGCAAACGAGGACACAATTATTGTGTGCGCCGTTGGCGGGCGGCCTCGAACAGAATGACGGCTCCAGCGACCGCCGCGTTGAGCGATTCGACCCCGCCGTGCATTGGAATCGTGATGTGGCCGGTCAGATGACCGGCGGCACGATCGGAGATTCCCGTCGCTTCACTGCCCAGGATCAACGCCGACGACAGCCGCCAATCGACCGCGTCATACACCGTTCCCTGTCCCGCTACGGCACCTAATTTTTGCGCACAGGCCGCCAGCAGTGGGTCTGGTGCGTCCCAGTCGAGCGGCCGGATCGGCAGGCGAAAATGCGCACCCATTGCCGCCCGCACGACCTTCGGCGCGTACGGATCGACCGTGCTTGGTGAGACAAAGAGCGCGTGCGCCCCGGCCGCCGCGGTGGTGCGCATGAGCGTACCGAGATTGCCCGGATCCTTGATCCCATCGGCCACGATCAAGAGGGATGCCTCGCTTCCCTGCGCGACCGGCACTTCAGGGAAATGAAAGATGGCGACGATCCCCTGGGGCGTCTCGGTATCCGTGATCGCATCGATAACCGCCGGCGTGACCTCATGAACGACGGTTTCGCCCGTCGCACGCGTCAACACACGCTGAACGAGAGCCACGTCGATGCGATCAGCATCGAAAAAGAGGCGCTGCGGCTGGAAGCCGGCCTCGATCGCGTCTTCAAAGAGCCGGACGCCTTCGACGATAAACGCCCGCTCTCGCTGGCGCGCTTTGCGCTGTGCCAGTGAGCGGGCGAATTTCACGTGCGGGTTGTGAATGCTCGTAAGTGCTGGTCCGACAGTCGACACGCGCTTCGGCTAGAGGTTCGACTTCGCGACGGCGGCCAGCTGGCTGAACGCCGCGGCATCGCGCACCGCGAGATCGGCCAGAACTTTGCGGTCAATTTCAACGCCGGCCTTCGAGAGTCCGTTGATGAATTTGCCGTAGGGCAGGCCATTCTGGCGCGCGGCGGCATTGATGCGGACGATCCAGAGGCGGCGCATATCCCGCTTGCGGGTTTTGCGGTCGCGGTACTGATAGACCAATGAGCGCATGACCGCTTCGTTGGCGCGTCGGAAGAGGCGGCTCCTGGTGCCGCGAAAACCAGCGGCGTGATGCAACATCTTGGTGTGGCGGCGATGTGCCGCGACTCCACGTTTTACGCGAGCCATTCTTTCCCGTTCTCCCTCTTCAGCTACTTCGTACCGTACGGAAGCAGCTTCTTGAAGCGCTTGCGGTCGGACGGTGCGATCTCGAACATCTTGTCCATCGCGCGCTGGTTACGGGGCGATTTGCGACGCCGGAAATGGCTCCGCATCCCTTTCATGCGCATGATCTTGCCGGTGCCGGTTACCTTGAAGCGTCGCTGCGCACTCTTGCGCGTCTTCATCTTCGGCATGTTGCGTCCCCTCGTCTCACGTCCGCGAAGGCTCAGGCTTCCGCGGCTTCTTCTTCGGGCTGGTCGGCGTCACGGGCCGGCTTGCTCGGACTCAACGTCATGACCATCGTGCGGCCCTCAATGTGTGGGGCCTGTTCCACGATTCCGACATCGCCCAGCTGCTGAGCGACGCGCTCGAGGAGGCCCTTGCCAATGTCCTGGTGGGCCATTTCGCGGCCACGAAACAGGACGCTCAGCTTCACCTTGTGACCATCATCCAAGAAGCGGGCGGCTTGTCGACCCTTCGTTTCCAGATCGTGACCATCGATCTTGGGCCGGAGTCGAATCTCTTTGAGCTCAACCGTCTTTTGTCGCTTGCGCGATTCACGCTCGCGACGGCTCTCTTCGTAGCGAAACTTGCCATAATCCATCAAGCGACAAACCGGTGGCACGGCGTTCGGTTGCACCTCAACGAGATCGAGCCCCCGCTCCCGCGCCATTTCCATAGCGTCACGCGTACGCACGATACCGACGTGGTTGCCTTCTTCGTCAATCAGGCGAACTTCGGGGATCCGAATTCGTTCGTTGACTCGTGCAGGTCTTGATGTGCTGATGGAAGCCTCCCGTGAAATATACAGAGCCGCACCACCGACGACCGTGCCTGGTGCGGCTAGGAATCAGTATCGTCTGAAATCGTAGCATAGACGCGGAGGTCCGGTCAATCTCGACCGACCCGTTTTTGGGGCATTGCCAACGCAAAAAAGAGCCTACGGCCGCTGGTAAATCTTGACGTCGCCGGATTCGAAGACGAGCGGCCAACCGAGTTGACCAAGTTGTCGGAGGCCTTGGGCCGAATAGGGTGCTCCGCCGTCGCACTGCGCCCCGTATCCGTTCTGTTCGATGGGACCGTCGATGATGTAGGTGACATCGTATTTGTCGAGCAGGCTCCGCGCCTGAGGCGACGTCGGATCGTTGTAGATTGTCGCGACATCGGCCTTGCGCTGGGCGATCTCGCTGGAGATCGTCGGATCCCCCAAGCGCCACTGATACTCGTGGAACTGCCATCCGAGCGGCACCGGCAAGCCGGTACCCATCGAGAAAAGATTATCCGGCATGACGCCGTCCTCGCCATACGAACAGCCCGGCGCTTCCAGCAGGTGGTTACTTGGAGACGCGTGCTTGTTGAGCCAGGTAATCGCTGCCGCTTCGTCCGGTGCGCCTTGATGCAGATAGGCGAGCCCGTCGAGACCGTTGAAATGAGAGAAACCATTGGTCCAATGATAGGACGAGATCGGCGGATAAAGCGCCGCGCCGAGGATGATGACGGCGATCGGAAGAGCTGCGGCTGACGCGTAGA
>CALAGB010000310.1 GCA_937891245.1 uncultured Thermomicrobiales bacterium
CTTGCGGTACGCCGAACGTGACGGTGACGATGATCGAGGTCAGCGCGTTCGGGAGCATGTGCTTCGACATCAGACGCCACGGACCGGCGCCGACCGAACGTGCCGCCAGCACATAGTCGCGCTCACGCATCGTGAGGAAATCGGCGCGGGTCAGACGGGCGAGCGTGACCCAGCCCGTCACACCAATCGCGACGAAAATATTGGTCAAGCCCGGCCCGCGCCAAGACATGATCAAAATCACGAAGAGCAGCTGTGGAAAGGCGTAGGCGACGTCGACAAAACGCATCAGAATCGTGTCGGTCTTACCGGCGGCGTAGCCCGCCGCGGCGCCGATCGGTACGCCGATGAGCAAGACGATGAACTGTGAACCGATGCCGACCAGAATCGATACCTGAGCACCGTAGATCATGCGGCTCAGGAAATCGCGGCCAAGCTCATCGGTCCCGAGTAGGTGCCCCGAGGTGCCGAGCGGCGCGTTGATCGCCACGAAGTCCGGCTTCGCATACGGATACGGCGCGATGACCGAAGCGAAGATTGCCAGCAACGAAATCAGGATCACCGCGATCAGCCCGGCAAGCGCGAGCTTGTTCTGGGTCATCCGGCGGAAGGCATCGTGCCAGAGGGTGCGGTGCTGGCGGGCAGCGGCCCCGGCCAGAATCGATCCGGCTGCGTCGCTGGGGGCCTCAAGCGGAGCATCCTGGGCCTGCGATCGATCTATTGCGTCCATGCTTGGGCTCCTAGCTCAAACGAATGCGCGGGTCGACCACGCCGTACAACACGTCAACTGCCAGGTTCATAAAGGCCAGGAAAACCCCGTAAATGAGAATGACGGCCATGATCATCGGGTAGTCGCGTGCGACGATGCTATCGACGAAGTAGCGGCCCATGCCGGGAACTCGGAAAATGGTTTCGACGAAGAACGACCCGGTGCCTACGGCCGCGAACATCGGCCCGAGAATCGTCAGCGGTGGAATCAATCCATTCTTGACGGCGTGCCTGATCACCACCCCTGAATGCGACAGGCCCTTCGCTTGCGCCGTGCGAATGTAATCCTGGTGCAACACCTCAACCATGCTGGACCGCGTGTAGCGCGCCAGAATGCCGAGCGGCCCCAACCCGAGTGCGAAGGCCGGCATGATCCAGTCTTGCGGACCATCCCAGCCGCCGGTACTCGGCAAGACATGTAAGATGATCACGAACAGCACAATGAAGAAAATCGAGAGCACAAAGTTGGGGACCGCTACCCCGAGGGTGGCCAAAAACGTCGATAAATAGTCCCACGGTCCATTTTGGTTGACGGCCGCCAGAATCCCGAGCGGAATGCCGATGATGATCGCGATCGCCATCGCCATGGCGCCGAGTTCAAGCGAGATCGGCATCGCGCGGGAGAGGATCTCCGTGACTTTGCGTGTGCGGTAGATGAAGGAATAGCCGAAGTCGAGTTTGCCCGCCTTGTAGACGAAGATCACATACTGCTTCCAGAGCGGTTTATCGAGGCCGTACTGGTGCGCCAGGTTCTTTTGCGCATCCGGCGGGAGCGGGTTGGCATTGGCAGCCAGCGGTTGGAGTGGACTTCCCGGCGTTGCATGCATCAGCACGAACGTGATGAGTGACATCACCAGAATCGTCGGAATCAGCCACAGTAGCCGCCTCGCGATAAACTGGCCCATCGCTTAACCCTCCTCCTCGTCACTGGACGGATTAGCTCTGCCGGGTATCACATCTTTAGTTGTGGTTCTGAGTCTTAGCCGGTTTACCAAGGCCGTGGGCCACGTACCCTGACGATGCTTCGACTCATCCTATTGGGTGCGCGCGTAGCCTATCATAGAGTACAAAGGTATGTCAATATTGCCTGACCCGCTCAGTCACCGGATTGGCACAGTACGAGATAATATGCGGGTATCGTCATATGGCGTTTTGTGACTACCGGGGAGCGTTCAGGAGCAAATGACCCGGCTGTCTCGCTCACGGTGAGCAAAACGGCCGGGTCACGTCAAAACCGCGGCGATGGGAGGGAAGTGCGTTAGCCTTCGCTCGCGCGCGCCTTCTTTTCCATGATATTGGTCGAATGTCCGGCATCCAGACGGGCGTTGGGGTCGATGTACGTGACCGCGTGATTCACCGCGATCACCGCTTCGGCGGCGCCGGTCGCGATCAACTTGAACTTGGCCGGATGGGTCACGATATCCCCGGCGCCGAAAACCCCCGGCATTCCGGTCTCCATCGTGAGCGGGTCGACCACGATCATGTTCCGCTCGATATCGAAACCCCACTCCTTGAGCGGCCCGAGCCGCCCCGAAAAGCCGATGGCGATGATCAACTCCTGCGCCGGGATCACCTGCAGTTCACCATTCCGTGAATGGTGGAAATGCACCTCTTCCAGGTGCTCCTCACCGCGCACTTCGCGCACTTCATAGAATGGGTAATAGAGCTTCGCGCGTGACTGCTCCAGCTCCTGAATCGAGCGCTCGTGCGCCCGGAACTTGCTCCGGTGGATCACCGTCACCTGGCGTGCGATCGGCTCCAGCGTCAGCGCCCAATCGACCGCCGAATCACCGCCGCCGACGATCACCACGTCGCGATCGCGGAACTGTTCGAGGTTTCGCACGAAATAGTGAACACCATTCCCCTGGAGTTCATTGACGCCCGGCGCCTCCAGCCGCTTCGGCTCGAAGGCACCGACGCCGGCACAGATGAGCGCCGTACGCGTCCAGTGCTCGCCCTTGCTCGTCGTCAAATGCAACACGTTTTCATCGTCGATGCGCTCTAGCAATTGCACCTCTTCGGCCAGGCAAGCAACGGCGCCGGTCGAAAGACCCTGCTCCACCGCCTCGCGTACATAATCCTTGGCCAGAATCTTCGTAAAACCGGCCACATCATAGATGTATTTCTCGGGATAAACGGCGATCAGTTGGCCGCCCAACTCCTCTAGGCTGTCGAGAATTTTCGTGCGCAGGCCGCGCATCCCGGCATAAAAAGCAGCAAACAGACCGATCGGCCCGCCGCCGATGATCGTCATGTCAAAAACGTCGCGCGACTGATCCAAAGCTCTGTTCTCTTTCCTTAATGAAACGCTGCGATGCGGATCGCCCCTGAGAATCGTGATCCATCGCTCAGATTATACAGAGCGCTCCCCGAACCGCTGCTGCGGGAGAGGCGGTACAATGTGCCCCCAGAACCGACGCACGCCACGCACCGCCGGTCGCGACCGGATGAAGGGGGTCCGCGATGTCCGAAGCACTCAGCCACACCGTCGATGATCTGTACAGCGCGCGAGTCCGGCGCGCCGGTCCGCCGCGTCTCGGCGATCCACGTCGTTCGGCCAGCCTCATCTCGTTCCTGGCCGGCTTTCCCGATCCATCCAGCCTGCCAAAGGCGGACGTCATTGAGGCGACGCGTGTGGCGCTGGAGCGCGATGGAGAATGGGCCCTGCAGTACGGCGCGTCGCAGGGCTACCAGCGGCTGCGCGACGAACTGCTGATCAAGCTGCGACGCGATCAGGGCATCGCGGCGAGCGACGAAAACCTGCTCATCACCAACGGCGCCTCGCAGGGGCTCGACCTGCTGGTGCAGGCGCTCTGCGATCCGGGCGATGTCGTGCTGAGCGAAGAACCGACCTGGTCGGGCGCGGTCGCCTGCTTTCGTGGTGCGGGGGCCGAAGTCGTCACCATTCCGCTCGATGCTGAGGGAACCGACGTCGAGGCGTTGGCGGGCGAACTGGCGAGCATCGTCGCCTCCGGCCGCCAACCGAAATTCTTCTACACCATCCCGAACTTCCAGAACCCGACCGGCGTCACGACGACGCTGGCGCGTCGCAAACGGATCGTTGATCTGGCCCACCAATACGGCTTCGTGGTGATCGAGGACGACGCCTATTCCGACCTGCGCTATCGCGGCGAACGCGTGCCGACGATCTACAGCCTCGACGATCAGGGGCTGGTTGTGTACCTGAGCACCTTCTCGAAGATCATGGCAGCCGGCGTGCGGCTCGGCTGGGTCGTCGCATCGCCCGAGCTGATCGGCACGCTCAGCTCGCTCAAGGCAGAGGGCGGCACGAGCCCCTTCGCCGGTGCCGTCGCCGCCGAGTTCTGCGCCAGTGGAACGCTCGTCGAGCACGTCGCCGAACTGACGGCGCTCTATGCCAGCCGGCACGACACGATGCTGGAGGCGATGGCCGCCAACATGCCGGACGGCGTCAAGTGGACCGATCCCGACGGCGGCTTCTTCGTCTGGGTGCATTTGCCGGCTGCGGTGAGCGCGCAGGGGCTGGCCGCGCGCGTGCGCGAGCAGGGCGTCGAGTTCCTGCCTGGCACCGCTTGCCACTTCGACGGCGGCGATCAGACGCTCCGTCTTTCATACTCATTCGCCGATGAGGATCAGATTCGCCAGGGGATCGCGCTGCTGGCAGATGCCATACGGGCCGAAATGTCTTAGCCTCGGGGCATAAAAGATATAACAGCATACGATCGGCTGCGTCGTCATAACGGCGCGGCCGGATCGACCATTCACGACCCCCAACCTGGTCGAATACGAGAACTGAAACGCGCGGCAACGATCAGGACGACCACCAGCGCCAACGTCACGCCGCCGCACAGCGCGTAGAGCGCGGCCCAACCAAGCCGTTCCGCGAACCAACCGGCTGCCGGAAACGCCCCGATCATCGTTGCCGAGAAGAGCCACGATTCGACCGAGAGCACCGTGGCGCGGCGATCGGAGGCGATCTGCCGGTTGAACCAATCGGAGACCAGCGGCTCGATCAGACCGGACGCGAGGTTGGCCAGCAGGTAGGCGCTCACCGCGAAGCCGAGCCCGCTCAAGCCGGTGCCGAGCAGCCCGGCTCCTGTGATTCCAGTCAGAAACGCCAACTGGCGCACGAAGGAGCCGCGCCCGGCGACGCGACCAGCCAGCGCGGCGCCCAACGCGTTCACCAGCAGCGTCACCCCGACGACCAGCCCGATGCTGCTGTTGGAGAGGCCCCGATCGGCGAAGGCCGCCTGCAAATAGAGATGCCCGATCGTCGATGCCGCCCAGTAGATCGCCGAAAAGAGGAGCATCGCCTTAAGCAGCGTGCTCCCCGCCAGCGTCTTGCGCGTCTCGCCGATATGCGCGCGGAGCGAGCCGCCATGCGACTCGGTTGCGGGGGCGCTCCGCTGTTCGACGAGCCCGGCCGCCAGCCAGGCGCCGCCCAACCCGACGCCGATCGCCAATCCGAAGGTGACGCCGTAGTTGAGGCCGGAGACCGCCGCCCCGATCCAGGCCGTCGCCGCCCCGACGAGATACATCGCGCCGAGCAACCGGCCGAGCAGGCTCGGATAGCTCCGCGCATCATCCGCTTCCAGACTGAGCGTATCGAAGAGGTACGCCTGATCGGCCCCCGAGCGAAAGCTGAACGACGCACCCGACAGAAAGAGCGCCAGCATCGCCAGCGGGAGTGACGATGCCGACCAGAGCAAGGCCGCTGAAGCCGCCACCAGCAGCGATCCGGCCGCCAGTGACCAACGCCGTCCGACCAGATCGGCGAACGAACCGGACGGCAGTTCGAAGAGCACCGGCGCCAGGTGGAAGGCCGATTCCGCCAGCCCGATCTCAGTCAGGCTCAGCCCGCGACTTTGCAGGTAGATGATCCAGATGGCGCTATCGAACCGCGCCTCTGTCGACAGCTGAAACGCGAAAAACCGCCGCACGCTACGGCGGATCGCGCTGCTCGTGAGCTCAGATCGCTCGCTGTTCGTCATCCCGGCAGGATAGCGGACAGCGCGGCCCGGCGCCAGAGCTGCACAGGAGATGGGAACGTTGGTGGCGTACCGATGAACGTTGTGCCGCCCGACCGACGCGCCACCACGATCACCGAGCGGGCATCGGGCGCCGACCACGTCCATCGGCGCGCCAGCGACAGTCGCATGGCGACTGTCTCCGGTCGGTCGTCTTGCCGGGCTACGCGACTGCCGCTACCATACTCGCGGCCTGCTGTGGCCAATCTGCAGATCGGTTCGAGACAGACGGAGGCGAAGATGAAGATCGCGCGCTATCTCGCGGACGGCACACCGCGCTACGGGATCGTCGAAGACGGCAGGCTGTATCAGGCGCAAGGTGATCTATTCACGGGACTGAGCAAAGAGGCCGAGGTTGGCGCCGTCGATTCGGCCACGCTCTTGCCGCCGGTCGACCCGAGCAAGATCGTCGCGATCGGCCTTAACTACGCGGCACATGTCACCGAGAATGACCCGACTCGTGAGGTTCCGACCGAACCGGTCATTTTCATGAAGCCCCAGAGCGCCCTCCTCGCCCACGGCGGCGTCATCGAGTTGCCGCAGGGCGCCAATCGGATCGATCACGAGGCCGAGCTCTGCATCGTCATCGGCAAAACCGCGTCACGCGTCTCGGAAGCAGACGCGCCGAACTACATCCTCGGCTACACCTGCGGCAACGATGTCAGCCATCGTGACTTCCAGCGCAAAGACGGCCAGTGGGTACGCGCCAAGGGCTTTGATACGTTCGCGCCGATGGGGCCGGTGATCGAGACAGATCTCGATGTGAACCAGGTCGCCATTCAGGGACGGCTCAATGGCGAGGTGAAGCAGAGCAGCAATACGAGCAACATGATCTTCAAGCCCGCTTTCCTCGTCAGCTTCGTTTCCAACGTGATGACGCTCAACCCCGGTGATGTCATCATGACCGGCACACCGGAGGGCGTCAGCCCGATGAAGCCGGGCGACACGATCGAGGTCGAGATCGAAGGAATCGGCACCCTGCGCAACACGACGAAAGCACGCGACTAACCGCTCGGCGTTGAACGGGTCGACTATGGAATTAAATGGGAACTGAGCCAGGCGAACGCCCGCATACCGCGAGCGAACCGCCCGCCCGGCGCCCGAGGAACGGGCGCTGGCGCGCACTGAACCGCGCGGCCGCCTTGATCGCGCTGCCGCGCGGCGTGCAATTGCGCCCGGGCGGCGGCGCACTAGCCGTCGCGGACTACCGCCGCTTCTGGTACAGCAGCATCGTCTCCAATATCGGCAGTTGGATGCAGATCGTTGCCCAGGGCTGGCTCATCCTGCAATTGACCGACTCCGCCTTCTATCTCGGCCTCGTCGGCCTCGTGCGGGCCGTCCCGGCGCTCTCGATTACGTTGATCGGCGGCGTGCTGGCCGATCGGCTCGACCGGCGTCACCTGCTGATCTTCACCCAGACCTCGGCCGGTGTCGTCGCGCTCATGCTCGGCCTGCTCGACTTCACCGGCATCATCACCGTCTGGCAGATCCTCTTTCTCTCGTTTTGCAGCGCCTGCATCATGGCGATCGACAACCCGACACGCCAGGCGTTGGTGCCCGATCTGGTCGGCAAGGAGAACATCGCCAGCGCCGTCGGGTTGAATTCAGCCGCCTGGAACGCGGCAGCCGTCATCGGGCCATCGGTTGCCGGCGTGCTCGTGGCGGCGATCTCGACGGCGGGGGGTTTCTTT
>CALAGB010000311.1 GCA_937891245.1 uncultured Thermomicrobiales bacterium
TGTGACGCTCGACCCGGCGCAGGTGACGTTGAAAGTCAATTTGCAGGTCAGTGGGCAAGTGCGCCGGGTCATCCCGGAAGTGACCGGAACCGATGCGCTGGCGCCCGGTTACGAGCTCGTTCGACCTCCGACCGCGGTGCCGAGCGACGAAGTGATCATCGACGGACCGACCGATGAGATCGCCAAGGTCCTTTATCTGACGACCGAACCGATCGATATCACCGGATGGAACGAGTCGAAAGACGTTCCGAACGTCGCGCTCGATCTCTCGAAGTTGCCGCCCGGTGTCACGGTCGACCATCAAACGGTAACAGTGTCGATTCAGATTCGGAAACAGTCGTTCCAGCAGCAGGTGACGAATATCCCGATCACCGTAATCAACGTGAAGGCCGGTACCACCGCCTCGTTCACGCCGAAAGAAGCCACGGTAACCATTGAAGGTTCCCAACCGGTCGTCGAAGGATTGACGGCGAGCGATATTTCGGTCGTCGTGGACCTGAATGGCGCGGGGCCCGGCACCTATCAATTGCAGCCACGCGTTATCATGCCGGCCGGCGTGCAGTACCGAGATATCAATCCGCAGAATATCAGTGTTACTGTCGCGGAAATCGAGCCAACACCGACGCCGTCGCCGACCGCGACTGCAACGCCGACGCCAACACCGTAGACGTGCTACGCCCGCGATCAGCTTGAGTCGTGGCGAAGAAACGCGCTAACGTACTCCAACGCTCGTGCTCCGGGAGAACGCGTAAGAGATACTTCGCCGCGGCTCAGAAAGACGACATGAGACTGCGGCCTCGCGCTATCGAGCGTGCAGGTTTTGCAATAAAGCTTAGGGGTTTCGGGTTTCGATCTGATAGGTGAGGAGGATCGCCTCGGCGACCTCTCGCATCGACTTGCGATTGTCCATGCTCGTACGGCGCATGCGACTGAACGCGTCGGCTTCCTTCAGGTTGTGAATTTCCATCAGGATGCCCTTGGCACGCTCGATCAGCTTCCGCGTTTCCAGCGCATCGCGCAACTGCTCAACTTCGTGAGTGAGGTATTGGGCATCGTTGAACCGTGCGAGCGCTAGCTCGATGACGGGGGTCAACTCGCTTTCGCGAAACGGCTTGACGAGATAACCGGATACACCGGCGCTCTTGGCGCGTTCGACGAGATGCCGTTCGCTGTAGGCCGTCAGCAAAACAACCGGCGCCAGACGGCGCTCGGCAACGCGTTCAGCGGCTTCAATCCCATCGATTCCCGGCATTTTGATGTCAAGAATCACCAGATCGGGACGAAGCTTCTCCGTCAACTCCAGCGCCGCAACGCCATCCGACGCTTCGCCGACCACATCGTAATCGAGATGCGCGAGCATTTCACGCAAATCCATGCGAATGATCGATTCATCATCCGCGATGATAACCCGCGTGCGACGGGTGGTCGTTTCCATGGTGCCGGTCCTCTATTGGCCTTGCGGCCCGGTGCTCCACGGTCCGCGAAGAGTGTCTGTGGCGATATTTGGTCGGGGCGAGAGGATTCGAACCTCCGACCGCCGGTACCCCATACCGGTGCGCTACCGGGCTGCGCTACGCCCCGTTACTGTTCGCCAGTATAGCATATCCCGGTTTCGAGCCAGACAGCGAATCGGCTGGATGTACCGCGACGCCGCCGAACTCGAAACCAGAATGGCGTGTCTACTTGACGTCGACCTTGGCGCCGGCTGCTTCCAGCTTGTCTTTGGCCGCCTGAGCCTCGTCTTTGTTGACGCCCTCTTTGACCGCCTTCGGCGCGGCCTCGACAACATCCTTGGCCTCTTTCAGCCCAAGGCTCGTCAACTCGCGGACCGCCTTGATGACCTGAATCTTGTTCGGGCCAACTTCGGTCAACACGACGTCAAAGGTGTCCTTCTCTTCG
>CALAGB010000312.1 GCA_937891245.1 uncultured Thermomicrobiales bacterium
CGCAGGCTGGCGGCCGCCGCATCGCTGTGCTCGGCTCCGGATTCCACGCTTCCTGCGTTCGACACGGCGATGAAGCGAGCCTGGCCCTGCATGCCGGTCAGCTCTTGCAGTCGATCAATCGGCATCGCAACGCCGAACAACGTCGGAGAGAAGCCCACCGAGGAACCGAATCCGCTCCCGGTTGACTCGACATCGTACCCGGTCAGGATCGAGCCGGTCGCGATCGCGCCAACCGTCAGATCATGCGGCTGGTTCCGGTAATAGAGGGTCAAGATGTTGCCGACCTCAGCGTCCAGGCTTTCGGCCAGATCCGACGAGATGACGACGGAGCCGGCCGGCAACGCCGCGAAGTCGATGCGCGCACCATCGGTGCTATTCAACCCACCGAAGTCATCGAGCTTGGCCGGGTCAAGTCCCGTGATGACGACGTTCGGCTCGTTGAGTCGCGTCGTCGTATCGAAGACCGGCGCACCGACGGTGAGCACCGGCATCACCCCGTCGATCGTCGGATCGTTTTTGAGCGTGGACTCGAGGTTGGCCGCGATCGAAGCGGGGATCGGTTCGTTGTTCACCGAAACCCGGCTTTCGTTCGCGGAATCGCCGACGAAGGCGATCGTCTCATCAACCTGTCCGAGGCTGTCGAAGGTCGATTTCGTCACCGAGTAGCTCAACGTGTCACCAGTCGTCAGCGACGCGGCCACGATCAGCGTCGAGAGCATCAGGCCAGCAGCGATCAACACCGTTTGCGCTTTCCGGCGCGGAATATTACGCAACGCCATCTTGAAGATGATGCGATTGCGTAGGCCGATCAGCGCGGTCAGTCCGAGCGCCGCACCCATCAGTAGACCGACGACGAGCGCGACGGTCGACATCGGCAGTCCAAAGATGTTATCCACGCTATCTCCCTTCGCGGCGCAACCAGGCAGTGTCAGGCATCAACGACGCGGCCGTCGTGCATGCGGATAATACGGTCGGTCATCGCGCCGATTCGGGGATCGTGCGTGACGATGACGAATGTCTGCCGGTGAATGCGATTGAGATCGACCATCAGCTGCATGATGCTGTCGGCCGTTTCGGAGTCGAGATCGCCGGTCGGTTCGTCCGCCCAGACGATGGCTGGGCGATTGACCAACGCACGAGCGATCGTGACGCGCTGTCGCTGGCCGCCGGACAGTTCGGCCGGCCGGTGGCTCGCCCATTTGCTCAGTCCGACACGTTCCAACTCTTCGAGCGCACGTTGCCGGGCTGCTTTCGGTGACTCGCCACTGACGAGGAGCGGCAGTTCGACGTTCTCGACCGCCGACAGCACCGTGAGGAGGTTGTAAAACTGAAAGACGAAGCCCATGTTGCACGCGCGATAGCGGGTACGAACCTTATCGGACAACGTCGACAAGTCGGTACCGTCGATCAGAATCTGGCCGGCATCGATCGTATCGAGCCCCGACAGGCAGTTGAGCAGCGTCGTCTTGCCGCACCCGGACGGTCCCATGATCGCGACCATCTCGCCGCGCTCGACGATCAGGTCGACGCCACGCAGCGCCTGAACCTGCATCTTGCCGGTGTGATAGCTCTTGGTAACCCCGTGCATCTCGATGATGTGGTCAACGGTGGTTTCGCTCTGGGCACGCGGGGCAAATGTCGTCGTTGTCGTCTGTGACGTATGCACGGTTTTGATCCTTTCGACCGTTCGCGCCCGGTTCGGCGCCGATTTCAGGCAAGGTGATCCCTGAGCCGCGAACAGCGCGCTCGCGGCGAATTGGATTCGTTCCGATCGTTATGTCGTGTGCGGTCGAGTGGATGAGAGGGGGTCAAGTCAACGTTGGATGACTCGTCCCCTCTCAATGCAATGCTTAGGCAACACCCTCGCTAATGGGAGTTTTCATCCAGGCGACGCAGGTGGCCACGGTCGCCACGCCGAACAGGAACACACCGTTCGGTACGTGCCACCAGGCGGCGACGGGGCTTTCGCGTCCCCCATAACCGAGTCCGAGCTGCACGATCACGAGGACGACGAGAAGCGCGTTCGTGATGATGAGCAGCCATTTGCCCGGGCCGCGCATGCCGGCCAACACGACGAGGGCCAACTGCGCCAGCGCCACCAGAAAAGTCAAATTTCCGATGCCGCCGTGGATCGCGATAGCGTTTCCACCGTACATCAACCCGCGTCCGGCCATCGCTGCCTGCACCAGCACCAACAACAGAACCAACGGAGCGGTGATGCGCAGCACTCGATACGCCCCCGTTCGCTTGCTCGTGAGCACCAATCCGCTGTTCTCACGGACAACCATTCGTACCTGACCTTCCCACTCATTCCGACGTTCAAACCGGTGTGCACCTGTTATCGCAGATTATCCAGCCGCTCGCGGTATTCCTCGGCGCTGATTTCGTCTCGGGCGTAGCGCTCGGCGAGAATGCCACGCGCCCGATTGAGTCCCGACGGATCGTGATACCAGTTGCGCCGCACGAACCAGACGACGACCGCCACGAAAACGATCCAGAATAAGAACATCACCAATCTCCAGATCCACCAGTTACCACCCCAGCCTCCAGGATCCCAGCCGGCGGTGTGTACCAGGATCAACGGCACGTAGTTCGCAAGTGCCAAGGTCCCTCTCCTTCGTGATACAGATTCGATTTGATCCGTTCCGCTCAATCCGATTCCTATGCTAAGGGGCGAACCTCAACGGTTGTGGGCTCCGATTCTCAACAAACCATCAACATCGACGCACCAACGTGTCGTACACGCCGTTGCGGGTAGCACGGACGTAAGGCGGCTGTTCATAATCAACATATGAATACGGTCGAATGAAGGATGCGACTATGACCAATACCGTTCTGGTCGTCGATGATGATGAAGATATTCTGTCGCTGATGCGCGATTTTCTCGAAGCCGAGGGTTTCGCGGTGGCCACGGCGTCCGATGGCGTGGCGGCGTTCGCAGCGTTGGAGCGAGTACCGGCCGATGTCGTCTTGCTCGATGTGATGATGCCGGGCCAATCCGGCTTCGACGTGCTGCGCCGCATTCGGGAATCGAGCGATCTGCCGGTACTGTTCCTTAGCGCCCGCGAAGAGGAAAGCGACAAGCTACGTGGGCTGGGACTCGGCGGCGATGATTACATCGTGAAATCCGCCACTCCGACCGAGGTCGTGGCGCGCATCAAGGCGGTGTTGCGTCGTACGTATCGCGGCGATCCCCGGCCAACCGAAGTGCTCGATTTTGGACGTCTGGTCATCGACGTTCGCGCGCACGAGGTTCGCGTCGACGGCGAGAACATTTCGTTCACCCCACGCGAATTTGAGCTGCTGGAGCTTTTCGCCTCGCATCCGCGCCAGGTCTTCACCCGAGAACAGCTCTACGAGCGGCTCTGGGGGGAATTTGGTGATCGCCACACATTGACGGTTCATATCGGGCGGCTACGCGAGAAGATCGAGGCCGATCCGGCTCATCCGCAATACATCATCACGGTCTGGGGCATCGGCTATCGCTTCGAAGGCGAGCGCCGGGCGTGAACGGTAAGACGGGGCGACGCACCCTCCCGATTCGTAAATGGCTCGCGCTGGCGCTCATCGCGCTGGTTGTCGTCCCGATCTGTATCACTGGTGGCGTCGCGTTTCATGTCGTCGGCATCGGCGGCAATGGTCAGACCGCGGCAATCGCTGAGATCCATGCCAACGCCGATCGTTGGCATGATCCGCAATGGCAGGAGGCAACCAGGGCAAAATTTGCCGGGCGAAGCGTCGACTTCGATCTGATCGAAAACGGTACGACGATCTACCGCAGCAGCGACAATCCGCTGAACAGCAATTCGGGCAAGCTCGTCCGGGAATTTATCGTCTCCCCGGCCAATCCTCGTCAGACGTTCATTCTCTACACAAACGAATACGGCGGCGGCCGCGCGAACTTTTGGATCATCCCGCTGGTCGGGCTGTCAACCCTCATTTTGACGCTGGCCGTCATCGCCTGGCTGCTCGGGCGCACGGTGCTCCGACCTTTGGCGGCGACCGGGGAGGCAGCACGATCGATCGCGGAGGGCAATCTGGAGTTCGATATTCCATCTTCGCGTGTGCGTGAGGTTGCCGAAGTGAACGATGCATTCGGCGCGATGAGTGAGGCGCTACGCGAATCGCTCAGCGAACAGGCTGAAGTCGAGCAGGAACGTCGTATCTTCATTAGCGCGATCGTGCATGACCTTCGCACACCCATCTTTGCGCTGCGCGGCTATCTGGAAGGCCTCATGACGGGCGTCGCGGATACGCCGGAGAAACGCGTGCGCTATGTCGAAATCGCGCAGGACAAAGCGGCCGCGTTGGAGCGGCTCATCACCGATCTCTTCGAGTTCACCCGGCTCGAATATCTGGAACAGGCGCCGAATCGCGAACTCCTCGACTTCGGCGTGCTGCTGACGCAGCTGGCGGATAGCCTGCGACCGCAGGCGGAGGCCAAGGAAGTCCGTTTGACGGTCGCTCCGCTGCCAGATAACGGCACCGTCTTCGGTGATGCGCATCTCCTGTCACGTGCGGCCGAAAACCTCCTCGTCAACGCCATTCGCCACACGCCGAGCGGCGGGCATGTCTGGATCGAATGTCGCGTCGAACCGCTCTGGGTGCGCTTCTCGATTTTCGATACCGGCTCCGGCATTCCGGAAGCAGATCTGCCGCGGATATTCAATCCGCTCTTTCGCGGCGAGCAATCGCGTAACCGGCGCACCGGCGGTGTCGGACTCGGACTCACGATTGCCCGGCGCATCATGCAAGCGCACGAAGGTGATCTCACGGCGGACACCCATTCCAGTGGCGGTGCCGTTTTCAGCGGTACGCTCCCCCGCCCCAAGGGGACCTAACCTCACGCAGCGACGCAGAGAACACGAAAAATTTTCAAACGTTGAGAACTCTGCACCTCTCTATCTCTGCGCGAGATATTCGTCATCAACCGCCAATCGCTCAATAACCGGGAGCTCGCCGGAAATGGTAGAATTAACCAGATTATTGTTCCCGTTTTTCGCATGTGGAGGCCCAAACCAGTGGACATCGGAGCCGTCCGGCCGGTAGATATCGATTCTGAAATGCGGCGAGCGTATCTCGATTACGCGATGAGCGTCATCGTGCAACGTGCGCTGCCGGACGTCCGCGACGGGCTCAAACCGGTCCAGCGTCGAATCCTCTACGCCATGCACGAAATGGGTTTGCGCTCGACGACACGCTACCGCAAGAGTGCCGGTATCGTCGGCGAAGTGCTCAAGTCGTTCCACCCGCACAGCGACGCGGCGGTCTACGACGCCCTGGCCCGCATGGTCCAGCCTTTTTCGCTCCGCTACCCGCTGATCGATGGGCAGGGGAACTACGGCTCCGTCGATGGCGATTCGGCCGCGGCAATGCGCTACACCGAAGCCAAGCTGGCCGCGATCACCGAAGAAATGCTGCGCGATATTGACAAGCAGACCGTCGATTTCAAGCCGAATTACGACAACGAAGCCTTCGAGCCAAAAGTATTGCCGGCTAAGCTGCCGAACCTCTTGATCAACGGTGCCTCGGGCATCGCCGTCGGTATGGCGACCAATATCCCGCCGCATAACCTGACCGAAGTCTGCGACGGTCTCGTCTATCTGATCGACAATCCCGACGCCACGATCGAAGATCTCGGGATGATTATTCAGGGACCCGATTTCCCAACTGGCGGGATCATTCTCGGGCGCGAGGGGATTCGTGCCGCCTACGCGACCGGCAAGGGCCGGATCGTCGTTCGCGCACGCACCTACATCGAGGAGAGCGAACGCGCCGGACGTTTCCACATCATCGTTGACGAACTCCCCTACCAGGTAAACAAGTCAGCGTTGATCGAGCGCATCGCGGATTACGTCAAACTTGGTCGAATCGAAGGCATCCACGATTTGCGGGACGAGTCGGATCGCACCGGCATGCGCATCGTCATCGAGCTGAAGCGCGAGGCGCAACCGGGCAAGGTGCTGAACGCGCTCTTCAAGCACACGGCGCTGCAGCAGTCGTTCGGCGTCAACACGCTCGCCCTGGCGGAAAACGGCACTCAGCCGCGCGTTCTCACGCTGCGCCGCGTGCTCCAGCTCTATCTCGAGCACCGGCAGGACGTGGTACGACGTCGCACCGAATTCGATCTGACGCGCGCGCGACGCCGTGCCCACCTGGTCGAAGGACTTAAAATCGCCCTCGATCACCTCGATGAGGTGATCCGCACCATCCGCGCGGCCCGTACCGCCGAGGTGGCGCGCGAGCAATTGATGGCGCTCTTTGAGTTGAGCGAACCGCAGGCAAACGCGATTCTCGAAATGCAATTGCGTCGTCTGGCGGCACTCGAACGACGACGGATCGACGACGAATATCGCGATCTGCTCAAAGATATCGCCGGCTTCGAGCGCTTGCTGGCCGATCCAGCCAAGATCATGCAGGTCATCCGCGAAGAACTGCTCGACCTGCGCGATCGCTTTGGCGACGCGCGGCGGACTCAAATCCAGGATATCTCGGGTGAAATCAACGACGAGGATCTGATTCCCGAAGAAGAAGTACTCGTCACGATCACCAATCGCGGGTACATCAAGCGACTGCCGGATGAAACGTATCGGGTCCAGCAGCGGGGCGGCCGAGGTGTCACCGGTGTGACGCTGCGCGAAGAAGACGGCGTGCAGCACATCGTGGCGGCGAATACGCACGCGAGCCTGCTCTTTTTCACTGACCAGGGCCGTGTCTTCCAGCTAAAGGTCTATGACATACCGGACTCAAGCCGCACGAGTAAGGGATTGCCGGTCATCAATCTGATCAGCCTGCAACCAGGCGAGACGATTACGACGTTGCTGCCCGTCCGCGACTTTTCGGCCGGCTCGTATCTCTTCTTCTGCACCCAGAATGGCCGGGTCAAGCGAACCAAGCTCGAGCAGTTTTCGTCAGTCCGTTCGTCGGGTCTGATTGCCATCGGCCTCGACGAGGATGACGCACTCGCATGGGTACGCATGACCTCCGGCGAGGATGAATTGATCCTCGTCACTGAAATGGGACGTGCCGTTCGCTTTGCCGAGGAAGACGTGCGGCCGATGGGGCGCACCGCCGCCGGCGTTATCGGTGTACGCATGGCAACCAAGAACCGTGTGATCTCGGCTGAAGTCGTGCAGCCGGACGCCGATCTGCTCGTCGTCTCACGTAATGGCTACGGCAAGCGCACCCCGCTCGACGAGTTCCATCGTCGTGGTCGTGGCGGTACTGGTGTCACGGCGATGAAGATGACAGAGCGGAATGGGTTACTCGCCGCGGCGCGCGTCATCAACGACGACGATTCGGTCATGATGGTGAGCGAGCGGGGCATGGTGATCCGCATGGCCGCCAACCAGATCTCGCGCATCGGCCGGACAACGCAAGGGGTCAGCGTCATGCGACTTAGTGACGGCGATCAGGTCGCCTCGATCACGCGTATCAGCACCGACGTCGAGGCCGAGCTTGCCGACGTGACCGAGGCATCCGCCAGCGGTTCAACCATGAGTTCGCCAAACGGGCTGGATCACGAGGAGTCGTAAACCGCCACCCGGCGCGTTAGCTTCGGAAATCTTCCAGGTCATCGAGTTCAAAGGATTCGTCATCAAGCGCCGCGGCTCTCGGCCGCGGCCGGCGCCCACGCGCCGGTGCGGTTCGCCGGCGTTGCGGCGTGCGCCGTCGCTTTGATCCGAGTGGACGCGGTTCCGGCAACAACGGCGCCAACAGCGCCACCCCGAGGACGATCAAGAGCACCGGATGTACCACTGAAACTGGTGCCGGTCGCCCGCCGAACGTCAGCCCTGACCCAGTAATGACGATCGTGGCGATGACGAAGATGACGTAGCTGAGGGCCGGGAAGATCGCCGCCACGACGCCCGAAATCGAATGGGCGATGATCGTGACTGGTACCGAAACGAACCAGGCAAGTGAGAGCGCCAACACGATCGATGTCGTCTTATAGTCGTCGTACGGCGCCAGCAGGGCAATGCCGGTCAGCGCGCATGGCATGAGCAAAATGCCCCAAGTATACGCGCGTAACCCGCTCAGCCGAGAGCCGTACATCACCAGACCCACCAGCACAATCGTCGCGCCGACCACCGTCGCCAGGTAGACAGAGCGTTCCGAACTGCTGATCGGGCCGTCGCCCGTCGCCGCGAACGCGTTAATCACCAGGATCGGTGTCAGGATTCCGAGTGTCAGTCCATCAAAGAGCCAGCTGGTGCGCGAGAGTGGACTGCCCCATCGCGTTTGTAGCGTCGCCATACCGATCAACAGCACCACGAGGATCGGTCCAACAACCGATATCCAGAACGACGGCGTCTGATCGCTGGAAGCCAAGAAGAAGTAGAAGGCGATGGCGAGCCGCGCGATGGCCATCTCAATCGATTCCGGGACGGCATCTTGGCCCCGAATCCGGGTGAGCGAGGAGCGAGCCGCCGATTTCGGACTCGCCTCAGACGATACCGGTGGTTCCCACCGTTCCACGCGGACCCCCTCTTTGATCGAACGCTCGGCGGGCTATCGTCCCGGTTTGACGAACCGTACGGCCACCCAGCGAACGACTGACCGCGTACGTAGTCGTGAGATCCCAATAATACCGTCTGCCGCTAGCGAACGTCAGTCGACGTTTTGACCGCCGTGAATCGCGCCGGAGCACGCCTGATGTTACGATTCGTCGCGCGGCCTCGAAATTGTGGCGTGGTCGCCGTTCGTTCGGAAGACAAGCGAGGTACGGAGCTGACACGGCCGGAACGCCTTGGAATTCTCGGCGGGACGTTCGATCCCGTGCACCTTGGGCATCTCATCATCGCGGAAGAGCTGAAGTTCCGGCTCGACCTCGATCATGTCCTGTTTCTGCCGTCGCGGCGCCCACCGCATAAGACGATGCAAGAGATCAGCCCGAACGCCGATCGTATGACGATGCTCGAACTGGCGATCGCGGGCAACCCGCATTTCGGCATTTCGACGGTCGACATGCATCGGGAAGGGCTCTCGTTTACGTCCGATAGCCTGGCGATTATTCGTGACGAACACCCGGAAACCGATCTGTTCTTTCTGATGGGGCAGGATTCGTTGCGCGACTTGCCGCGATGGCACGAACCGAACCTCATCGCTGAGCGTGCGCACCTCGGAGTGGCGCTTCGGCCGGGTGTCGAGGTGGATGTCGAGGCGATCTTACGCGCCGTGCCGGCTGCACGCGGAAACCTACAGATGATCCCGGTTCCGCTGATCCAGATTTCGTCGCGAGAAATACGTCGGAGGGTCTACCACGGCGAGCCGATCACCTATCAGGTGCCGCACGCTGTGGAGGCACACATCCGCAAGGTCGGTCTATACGTTCCACAGTAGGCACAGACGCGCGGCCGATTTCCGTTTTGACACGTTCAGAACGCGACAACTATAATCCCGTTTTGTTTGTCGCCTCGCGGGCGGTATAACGACTACGTTCGGAGTTGGCGCTCCGGCTTACCGGAGCCGGTCAACCTTGAGGAGTTCCCACATTGCGCGGTTTCCGTTGGAACACCTGGTACACGTTTGTATTCATCGTCCTGCTCACAGTGTCGGCCGTTTGGGTCGACATACCGGGTGATCGCCTCGATCCGTTCGGTTGGAAGCAGCACGTCTTCGTGCATCAAGGCCTCGACTTGCAGGGCGGCCTCCAGGTTGTCATGCAGGCAAAACCGGCGCCGGGACAGTCCGTCACCAGCGGCACCATGCAGGGAACACTCACGACGATCAAGCGCCGTGTGAACGGCCTCGGCGTCAGCGAGCCGCTGGTTCAGACACGCGGCAGCAATCAGATCGTGGTCGAACTTCCGGGCGTCAACAACCCGGAAAACGCGGTCAAGGTTCTCCAGCAGACCGCGCTTCTTGAGATTATCGACCCACAGGGCCAAGCGCTCGCGCCGGGCACCGTCGTCACGACGAACCTGGGCGGGCCGGAAAACGTCAACGGCCAGGCAACGCCGGGTGCGACGCCGGGGGCAACTCCCGGAGCCACGCCTGCGGCCACTCCGGCGGCCGGAACGCCCGGTACGACACCGGCATCAACAGGACCGACCTACCAAACAATCGTTACCGGCGCTGATCTTAAAGACGCCTTCCCGACAACTGATAATATCGGGCAGCTCGTTGTCGGCTTCACGCTCAAAGCGTCGGCGGCCGACAAGTTCTATCAGTTCACCAGCACTCACCTGCAGCAGCCGATGTCGATCGTGATCGACAAAACGGTCATCAGCAGCCCGACGATTCAAGGCGCGATTCGCGACCAGGGGCAGATCAGCGGTGTCCCGGCGACACAAGTCAATGACCTCGCCTTGCAGCTGAAATCCGGCGCCCTGTCAGTTCCGCTCGAAGTTGTTCAAAGCCAGGTCGTCGGTCCGACGCTCGGTCAGGATTCGATCGACAAGAGCATCATCGCCGGTATCGCCGGTCTGACAGTCGTCGGACTCTTCATGATTCTTTTCTACCGGCTCCCGGGTGTGATGTCAGTCTTCGCGCTGTTCATCTACACGGCGGTCGTTTTCGCCCTGTTCCAGCTCATTCCGGTGACGTTGACGCTGGCCGGTATCGCCGGCTTCATTCTCTCGATCGGTATGGCCGTCGATGCCAATGTCCTTATCTTCGCGCGCCTCAAAGAAGAGCTGCGTATGGGCCATCCGGTGCGACGTGCCGTTGATGCCGGCTTCGATCACGCCTGGCCGTCGATTCGCGACTCGAACATCTCTACGATGATTACCTCGGCGATCCTTTTCTGGTTCGGCCGTTATACCGGCGCCAGTATCATTCAGGGCTTCGCTCTCACGCTGTTCGTCGGTGTCAGCGTAAGTATGTTTACGGCGATTACCGTCACGCGAACCTTCCTGCGACTCCTTCTGTCGCAGACCTGGATCCACAACCACTGGTGGTTCGGTGTGGAGGCGACATCAATGCCCGCTCCGGGTGTCCGGGAGGCGACCGGTGACTGAGCGCCGCCGAGTACTGATTGAATGCGTTGTTGTTCGTAATCAAGGGATGTGTGCGTGAAAATCGACATCGTTGGTAAGCGCTATTGGTGGTTCGCGCTGTCTCTGGTATTTATCCTACCAGGCCTCTTTTCGCTTGCCACGCACGGTCTTAAGCTGGGCATCGACTTCACTGGAGGCACGATCTGGGAACTCCAGATGAGCAAGCCGGTGGAGCCGGCACAGGTGGTCGATGTTCTCGGGCAGTACGGTTACGGCGACGCGCTCGTTCAGACGTCCGAGAATAACGGCATCATCATTCGGATGAAGGAGCTCAAAGAAGGGTCTGACGCCAAAGCCCAGATTTCCGCCGGGCTGACGGAGAAGTTTGGAACATTCAAGGAGCTTGAACTGCAATCGGTTGGTCCGTCGCTCGGCGTCGAGATCCGAAATCGCGCCGTCGTGGCGATCGTGCTGGCCTCGATCGGCGTGTTGCTCTATATCGCCTATGCATTCCGAAACACCCAGAACCCGATTCTCTATGGCGTCGCGGCGATCATTGCGATGTTGCACGACGTGCTGATTTTGATCGGTATTTTCTCGATCCTCGGTTGGACGGACGGCGTTGAGATTGATGCTCTCTTCGTCACGGCAGTCCTCACTGTGATCGGTTTCTCGGTACACGACACGATCGTGGTGTTCGACCGCATACGCGAGAACCTCGGCCATCGCGCCGGTCGCTCGTTCGAAGAAGTTGTCAACTACAGCGTCGTGCAGACGGTCGTTCGCTCGCTGAACACCTCGCTCACCGTCGTCTTCACGCTGATCGCGCTCTATCTCTTTGGTGGAGAATCGACACGCTGGTTTGTCTTCGCGCTTCTGGTCGGGATCGTCTGTGGCACGTACTCCTCGATCTTCAACGCCAGCCAGGTGCTCGTCGTCTGGGAGAACCGTGAGGTCCATCGCTTCATCGCACGGCTTCGCGGCGGACTGCAGCGTCAAGCGACCACTCGGGTCTAAGGCCGGGTGCGCGGGGAGCGTAGATGACGACACGGTTGAGAATAGGCGTAATCGGCGGCGGGATCGCAGGTCTTGCCGCCGCCTACCGGCTCGCGGGCGACGGCCACGATGTCATCCTCTGGGAACGAGCCGAGCGGCTCGGTGGCCAAGCCGGCGCCTTCCCGATGCTTGGCACGGCGCTCGAGTACTTCTACCACCACCTGTTCACCAGCGACCGGTCGATCGTCAACCTCATCGACGAGCTTGGCATATCGGAATCGCTGATCTGGCCGACATCCAATGTCGGCTTTTTCGCGGACGGCAAGATCTATCCGCTCTCCAGCGCGACCGATTTGCTCCGCTTCGATGCGGTGCCGTTCGTTGACCGCATCCGCATCGGTCTCGTCACCCTCTACCTGCAGAAGACGAAATCGTGGAAGAAGTTCGAACGGGTCACCGCCGCCAGCTGGCTGCGGCGAGCCATCGGTAGTCGCGCCTTCGACAAGGTCTGGGGAGCGCAAATGCGCGCCAAGTTCGGACCGCGCTACGACGAAGTCGCGATGGTCTGGTTCTGGAACAAGATCTTCCTCCGCACCCAATCGCGCCGCTCACCGCTTGAAAAAGAGCGTCTCGGCTACATACTGGGAAGCTTCAACGTCCTGATCGATCGGCTCGGCGAGGCGATTATTGAACGTGGTGGCGTCGTCAACGCAGGCGTCGGCACGGATGCATTAACGCGAGTCGACGATCACTGGGTCGTCAAAACGTCCCAAGGTGAGGAGATCGAGCGCGACATCCTCATCGCAACCGTCCCGTCGCCGATCTTGCTGCGGCTGGTGCCGGAGTTGCCCGATGACTACAAGCGTAAGCTAACCGGCGCCATCTATCAGGGCGCCATTACCATGATCCTCCAGTCACGCCGCCCGCTCTCGAATATCTACTGGATGAATATCGGCGATCCGTCGGTGCCGTTCACCGGCATCATCGAGCACACCAACCTGATCAGTCCCGACCATTACCAGGGATGGCATCTCATCTACGCCGGCAAATACGTCGAGCAGGATCATCTGTATCTCAAGATGAGTGACGATGAACTGTTCGAGGAATACATCCCCTACCTGCAGCGGATCAATCCTGAATTCGATCGAGACTGGGTCGAACACTTCTGGGTTTTCCGCGAACGAGCAGCCCAGCCGATCATCACGCTCCACTATTCCGATCGCATTCCGAGCCTGCGAACACCCCTCGCGGGTCTTTACCTCGCCAACACATCACAGATCTACCCGGAAGATCGCGGCACGAATTACAGTGTCCGACTCGGCGACGATGTCGTTGACCTGGTGCGCCAGGATATCGGCAAGCTGCGTCACGACGCCGCACACTCGTCATGACGATCTGAATTGAATGCGCGCAGCGCGAATGATATAGTGTCGAGTGCTTGAGCGCCCGTAGCTCAGTGGATAGAGCGCTTGCCTCCGGAGCAAGAGGCCGCAGGTTCGAATCCTGCCGGGCGTACCCTCCGTTCAATCAAATATCATCGACGTACCGTCGCGCGTTGTTCCTTAATGCCGGTTTCGGTTGGCCTTGAAGTCTTCACGTTCCTGGGGGCGCCGGACTGGATGATCTCGTGGTCGTTCCGTGCATAGCCGACGTGCCGACTGTTCAGCGGTCTGATCGCGCCGTCATGGCGGTATCCGGCACCCGTGGTGTGACGGTCGTTGGTCCGCTGGTTGGGGTAAGGCTCAGTGGATTCCGGCACATGGCGGGATACGCAGGCGATGATTCAGTGTGAGGCTTTGTGTGATTCCTCTACGCGCCACTCCTCGGCGAGGAGTTGGCGACGACGAGAGCGAACACGAACGAGCCGGCCCCAAAACGTCGCCGGACCGGCAATCAAAATGGCTCCGACCGTAATCCACAACACGTGATTCGCGACGACAAAAACAATGGCGTTCCACGAGGACATGTAGAGTAAAATCGCCACCAGCGTGAAAAGCTTGAAGGCGGCGAGCACTCCGAAGTATGCGTACATGGCCCGTCGGTCGTCTTGCGGCTCCATACTCACCAGTCTACACGCTCTCCGAAAACAGCCCAACACATGGCCCAGCGCATCGTTGCTGCCACACAGTCACCGCATCGCTGGACACATGTGTACGTACGCTATATACTGGCACTATTAACGGCACGCATTCATTCAAACAGGATCGTGCCCTGCGCGGCCGGCACCGACCATAGTAAAATCGCTAGGAGCGCAAACACGATGACTGCCAAGCCGATTCCAGCATTTTGGCGCGGAGCGTTACACGGCAGAGGTCAAACCGAGCGGATCTCGGATTGGATTGCACGTACCTGGCAATGGCGGCCGTCGATGCTGGCCCAGTGGCGCGGCGAGTATCTCTCCCACTTTCAACGTGCATTGGCCGGCCTACCGGTTGAGCTTCGCACGGATACGAACGCTGTGTCGGCCACTACCACCCGTGCAGGAGGATTGCTCATGATCTTTCGGAAAGAGAGCCGGGGAGAATCGTTCCAACGACAGGTCTCCGGCCTGCGCAAGCAAGCACAGTCCGATGAAGAGCTTGGTACGGACGAGTTTCGCTACGACGAGCCACAGGACACATCGCAGTTCACCACGACATCATCCGCGTCCGAAGAATCGGCGTATGGACCAACGGCCAGCAGTGGGGAATCGGCGCCGACGCAGGCGATCTCCGGCGTGCAGCCGACCTACCGCCCAACCTGGCAATCGGCTGATTCGACGACGAGTGTCATCGCCGTCAATGCCAACTGGAATGGCACACTCCGCACCGAAGGCTCGATTCACCTGCACGGTAAAGCCGAAGGCGAGCTGCATGCGGCCAGCGATGTTTTCGTCGCCGAAGGTGCCGAGATCGATGCCCATATATTCGCCGACAACGTGGTCGTAGCCGGCGTTGTGCGGGGCAAGATCGAAGCACGCGGACGGCTTGAACTCCTCCCGCAGGGGCACGTCTCCGGCGACGTGAAGGCGCCACGGCTCATCGTGCATGAGGGCGCGCAACTCTCCGGACAGCTCAAGATGGAATCAGTTTCGACGAGCCCCACCTATTCGACCGAAGCGGCGACGCCGAAAGGGCGAACCAAACGCTAGGCTGCGCTGGCAGCATCCTTGGAGGGACGGAGATGTCGTATCGACCGACGGGTGCCGGCTACGGTGAAAGTACGGGTCAGGCGACCGAAGCGTATAGCCTGGTCGATCGCCACTCGAACGTGGAGGGGACCTTCACGACGGACCGTGACCTGCGAATCGAAGGCGTACTGCGGGGTACGGTGAAATGCCAGGGACTCCTGTACGTCGCGGAAGGCGCGGACATCGACGCGACGGTGGAAGCGTCCAGCATTGCGGTCGCCGGTCAGCTGCGCGGTACGGTGACGTGTCGCGGCAAACTTCAGCTCATGCCGACCGGGCGAGTCTATGCCACGGTCGTCACCGAAAGCCTGGTCATCAACGAAGGTGCGGTTCTCGAAGGCGAATTGCGCATGGAATCGGCCCCCGCTTCGCACGGCGTCGTCTCCTCGACCGCCTCTGAAAGCGCCGAGAGTGGGCAGTCGGTTCTTCGTCGTTTCGGAGGCGACGAAGAGGAAAGCCTACCCGGTCAGCGCACACGTCAGAACACTGACTCGTAGTCTCCTCCCAACCGTCGAAGGCAGCGGCGTGCCGGTGGCGTGACCGGCAAATCTGCGTGCTATAATGTCCTCGACGGCTGGGGTATTAGAGTCGCTCATTCGGTAGCAGGACAAACCGCGTCCTGGGATCTCTCTGCACTCTGTTGACCTCGGCACCGTTTCCCCAGTCGACAGAACGCCGCAGAGAGGGGACTGCGTGACTGTCCGCAAATGTAGTACATGTAAACACTACGAACCTGCTCCCATCTGGCGAAAAGGATGGTGCCGCAATCCACTGCTGTTTTCGCCGCAACAAAGTCACCTCGTGGGGGAGGATGATCTTGATTGCGACCGGGGAATGGGGAACTACTGGGAACCAATCGACGGACCGATGATGGGCTCTACGGCCCGCAACACGCTGGTAACCGAGAATCACTCGGAGCAGCCGGCGGCGATTGCGGCCGCGAGCGAGCCGGCGAATATGGCATCGGGGCGTTCAGCTGGATTCCGGGCGAGCGCGAATCGGACGACCAACGACCGAGGAGGTGAAATGAGCCAGTATCCACCATCGGGCCCACGAAATACGTTCGATGATTTCGACGACGATGATGACATGGCTCACACCGGCCCGTCTGCCGGCGAACCGAACCGACCTACGGGCGGTGGCAATTTCACGTACTATCCAGAAGAGCGCTACTGGACCGATTATCTGCGGATCGCCGCGCCGGTTCTTGGGGTCATCATCCTGCTTGCGATTGCCTGGTTCTGGCTCAGTCACTTGATCGGTGATGGCAACAACGGAAGCGCGGTCGATATCACGCCCTCTTCTTCATCGAATCCGGCTCTTCTCGCCAGCCCGACCGCGACCACTCCAGCCGGTACCCCGATGGTCGTCGCGACTGCCACGTCAACATCGGCATCAGGTACGCCGAGCACTTCGACTGAAATCACGAACGGCGCGAATGTTGTCGTCGCCAATACCAACGGCGATGGAGTCAATATGCGCGACACTGCTTCGACAACGGGGAACGTCGTCGCGATGCTGCCGGAAGGGACCCCCCTCACGGTGACCGGCGATGCGGTTGAAGCGGAGCAGTATACGTGGTGGCCGGTCAAGGACGCCGATGGACAAGCGGGCTATGTCGCGTCTGATTTCCTCCAAGTAGCACCGTAGCCGACCGACCGGTCGCCGAACGGTGGTGTGCTATACTGGTAGATGGCTGCGCAAGCAGTTTAATTTCACGCGCCCGGACTAATCCTGGTGTGCCGCGAACCGCGCGGTCCTGGATTGGGGCGAACGGCGCGGTCGTCTAAAACACCAGGAAGGACAGGCCCGTTGGTTACGACCACCACCAGCGAGGAAACTCGCGTCACCATGAAGGCGCTCCTCGAAGCAGGGGTGCATTTCGGACACCAGACAAAACGCTGGAACCCGAAGATGCGGCCGTACATCTTCACGGAGCGTCACGGCATTCACTTCATCGACTTGCAGCAAACCGCGCGCCTTCTCAAAGAAGCGCAGGATTTTGCCCGCGATATCGCGGTCAATAACGGCCGCATCATCTTTCTCGGCACGAAGAAGCAGGCGCAAGAGACCGTCCGAATCGAAGCCGGCCGCAGCGGTATGTCGTACGTCGATCGCCGCTGGCTCGGCGGCACGCTCACCAACTTCGTCACGATTCGATCGCGTCTCCGGTATCTGCGCGAACTTGAGCGCCGCGTGTACAGTGGTGAACTCGAAAGCCTTCCGAAGCAGG
>CALAGB010000313.1 GCA_937891245.1 uncultured Thermomicrobiales bacterium
GTCGCCTACGACGTGGGTCATCGGCAGGCAACGCGGGCAACCACGGGGGGTTGCCCCTACCAGGGGATTCAGGCGGCAGGCGGATATCCACCCGCGGGCGTAGCTTGCCCAGGTCGTGCACTGGCTCAACCAGTTCCTGCATAACAGATTCTAGCAGAGGCGCAAGTACGAACGCAGGCGTTTTTCGGGAAGGTCGTACCTGCCCTAATGTATTGTGTGGTGGGCAGCTTCGTGGGAGGCCGGTTCGCGGCGACGCGCTGTGCTACGCCGCAATGTAGTCGCGCACATCGACCTGCACGCCTGAACGGGCTGCTTCCTCGGCAATCGCGAGCAGGCGTGCGGTCGTACCCTCATCCACGTACTCTTCGCCGCAATTGTCGCAGATCAGCGCGGGCACATCCCGGAATACGACCGTCGTGTTCCCCCGTGTCAGGGTGACCGTCGTTCGGCCCGATTCGGTCTGGCCGTGTCTGCAGATTACGCACTTCATTGTGGTCGCCTCCGTCGAAAATCTTCTTCCCATCTCGCTGAATCTGGTTCATACACGGTAATCACAATGATCTCACGGGTGGCTATGTTGTCCGCGACAACCAGATGGATTGGCCGAGCGCTGCTCCAGCCAAGTACAAGTCGACTCGGGAACGGGTGATCGTTCGGATAGTTTTCGATCGTCTCGCCTGTCGCGAGAACACGCCGGACATCGTCGAGGCTGATGCTTCGCTCGAACATGCGGCGAATCGCGTGCGTTCGAAAGACCAATCGCTCACCAGCCAAGGCCCAGCATCCTCAGTTTCACCAAAAGAGCAATATCAAACAACTCTTGCATGACAGATTCTAACTGACACGCACGTGAGGAGCAGAGGACCACCCCTAATGGATCGTGTGGTGGGCGGCTTCGTGGGAGGTGGGGTCGGGCTTGGTGGGGTTAGGGTGGTGGCGGGGGTGGCGGAGCTGGCGACGCCGCGCGGTCGTGGAGGCGGCCGTGTCCTGGGTGGCTTCTTCGGATTCGGACTCGGTTTCGGGCGCGATGACCGGGCTCTGGGCCGGGACGCGCAACGAACTGACGATCAGGTACGGGTAGCGGGCGACGAGCACCAGCAGGCCGAGGAAGGTGCGGAAGATGACGCCGATGGTGCGATAGGCGAGCGCGATGAAGGTGGCGCGCGCCAGACCGATACCGATGTAGTTCAGCACACCGGCCATACTGGCGTCGCTGATGCCGATGCCGCTCGGCACCGGGATCACGTGGCGCGCCACGACGCTGAACGAATGCGCGTAGAGCGCTTCATTGAAGGAGATACCGCGGTCGGTCAACGCGTCGGTGATGATCCAGATCGTGATTGCCGAAATAATCGTCGAGACGATGCCGATATTGATCGTGTTGAACATGACGCGCGGCTTCATCAGCAGCGCGCTGTGCTCCCAGAAATCGGCTTCCTCCGGCACGAAGCGGCGCGTCAGTCGCCAGCGCAGGAGGAATTTTGTGATGACAACGGCCAGGCGACTACTACGTACAATCGCGATGCAGCCGAACCCGAGCATGATCGTGAAGATCGGCATGATGATCTGTAGCGGTGGCTGGCCGGTTATCAGAATGGCGACAATGGCGAGAAGGGCCGGCGAAAAGAAATCGGCGATCACCTGCGCTACCAGGCTCGAAACCGCCTGGTACATGCGGATCTGCCCATGCTCTTCGGCGAGTCGCGCGCTCATGACGCTGCCGCCCGGCAGCGAACTGGCGGCCTGCGAAGCGAGATATGAGGTGATGGCGTCGATCCGCCGGATGCGTAGCTTGCTGGCGCGCAGGAGATACGACCAGCGCACGGCTTTCAGCAGTTCATTGCCCAGAAGCAACACGACGAGGAGCAAGAGCGAACTGGCCGGCATCGAGAAGACGGCGCTGCTCAGCGATTCGAGGTCGGTGAAGAGAATAAAGAAGACGACCGAACCGATGGCGGCGGCGATGATGATGAGGCGTTTCAGCATGGCGTCGCCGATCGCGCGACGCGCGGCGTGACAGACAGGGGACGCTGCACGCGTTGGACCGGTTGTCTCAAACCGGAGTCGGCAAAGCCGGCAGTGGCGCTACTGCCGACCCGCGCGCCGGTAAACCGGAACCGAACGCGTCCGTTGCTCGTCGCACCGGAGGTTCGCGGGAGATCGATCATGTCCTGCCCGGGCTCCGGGTCGTGCCACCGGAGCAATGGTGAGATGAAAACGTTCGTGAACTGTCCCGAAGTCACGAACAAAAGGTCGCCCTGTCGCCGAGTCCCTGCTCCAGCATCAAGGTCGACTGTTTCCCCACGTCTTCCTATCAACTTTACCGTCTTATTCGCCCGCTTGCCACAAAGGGACGGCCCCCACCCCCGGCCCTCTCCCGGGGCACCCGCGAGCGGGTCGGGGAGAGGAACTGGGGGTGAGGGCCGCCCAGCCGCTATTTCTCGAGCCAGCCCTCGTTCTGTAACAGCTCGACGCCCAGGAGCCCCTGGGTGATGTCGCCGGGTTGTCCCGCCTTGTCGGGCCACCACTCGAAGCGGGCGCGTTCAAAGACCTGCGCGACGTATTTGCGCCCGCTCGGCGTCTCGGCCGCGTACTCTTCGGTGATCGGATAGCCGAAGGCGGCCAGGCCACCGTTTTCCTGCCAGTAACGCAGGAAGCCGTTCGCCAACTTGTGGCCCGTTTGCGGGAAGTAGATCGCGTGATCGTTGCTGGCGAAGGCGTCGATCTTGGCGCGGGCCGAATCGGGGGCGCTTGCGGTGTCGCCGATGAGACTTGACGTCACCGCCGGTTTGCTGTCGTCATCGTAGTTCCATTCGAGCACCTGGCGCTCGAAGAACTGGGTGACGCGCGTCGATCCGTCGTCGTTCACCTGCCGGTAGACCTCGGAGATCGGCAGGCCGATGTTGCGCCAGCTGCCGTGCGTGTTCCAGTAGTCCATGAAGACGTTTGGCACGTTGTGGCCGGTGAGCGCGAAAAAGTGATAGAGATTCGGGTCTTTGGCGTCCACGGCATCGAGCGGCGGTCGATCACCGCCGTAGACGGTCGGCATGTCGGTGTACCCGCTCGGCAGCGCCGGTAAGGTCTCGAGCGCCGGGCGGAAGGCGGCCTTCGTTGGCGTGCCCTTGGTCCAGAGGAAGGTGACCTGAACCCAGTCGGAGTCGGTCATCCCGAGGTCGGCGAAGGTTCCGTCGCCGATATCAATGCCTCCGGGACTGCCGACTTTACGGCCGGAGCCGTCGTTACCGTTGTTGTAGCCATCTTCATAGGCGGCCTGCGCTTCGGGCACGCCCTGCGGGATCCCGGAATACGTCCGGTCGGCCGGTGGGTCCCAGTAATTGTCGTTGGTATTCCAGGGACCGACATCCCAAACGGGTGCGGTGACCGTCTTGCCGTTATACTCGATCTGGACCTGGAACTCGTTGCCGCCCTTGCTCGAGAGCGCACAGGCACAGGGAAGCGCGACAAAATGGTCGTTCGGTTGTATAACGTGGCCGTTGGCGGTGGTGCCGCCGACGAGTCCCTCGCGATAACCAAAGACGCGGAAGGTGAGCGCGCTGGCCGCGTCGGGTGTCGCCGCGGCGGCCGCTGGTATGGAGACCAGCGACGGAAGAACCGATATTGCGAGCGCAAGACTGAGGATGAGACGTCCTGGGACAAGTCGTCCCTGCACCATGCGTACCTCCTCCGGCAGCTTTTCGAGTGTCACACGTTTATACCACGGGGTCTAGGAGCCTGGTACTTCGCGCATGCCGTGGCCTCCGTGAAGAAACGTGTCAGGGCGGAAATGGTTCCACCCACCGGTTGGCGGCAACGGTTTTGCGACGTCGCATTGGGTAACACACCATCCATTCATTGGAAGGACGACAGGTATGGGAGATCAGCAGACTGAACGGGCGAACGGACCAGCGGCCTTTGACACGGCAAAGCTGACCGATCTGGCGCGTACGCTGCGTCGTGACGTGCTCAAGATGACCACCGAGGCCGGCTCGGGTCACCCGAGCAGTTCGTTTTCGATCGTCGAAATCATGGCGACGCTCTACTTCGGCGGCATCTTGCAGTACGATCCGAAAAACCCTGGCTGGCCGGAGCGCGATCGCTTCATCCTCTCGAAGGGACACGCCGCGCCGATTCTCTATGCCATCCTCGCCGAGGCGGGCTATTTCCCGAAGGGTGAATTGATGACGCTGCGCAAGTACGGCAGCCCGCTCGAAGGGCACCCGAACATGCGCCGCTTGCCCGGCGTCGAAGCCTCGACCGGCAGTCTCGGTCAGGGCCTATCGATCGGCCTGGGCCAGGCGCTGGCGGCGCGCTCGTCCGACCGGCTCTACAACGTTTATGTCGTCACCGGAGACGGCGAATTGGAAGAGGGCCAGATCTGGGAAGCGGCCATGGCTGCCGCGAACCTGAAGGCCGGCAATCTGATCGCCATCGTCGATAACAACAAATTCCAGCAGACGACCGCCGTCGCGAATCTGACTGATCCGTCCAAATACCCCGAAAAATGGCGAGCCTTCGGCTGGAAGACGGTCGAGATCAACGGCCATGACCTGAACGAAGTGCATCAGGCGCTGACCGAAGCGACGAACTATACCGATGGCCCCTTCGCCATCATCGCGCACACGATTAAAGGGAAGGGCCTGCATTTCATGGAAATCGATTACACCTGGCACGGCAGGGCTGTGCCGAAGAATCAGCTTGCAGCGGCATTGGAGGAGATCGGATGAACCTTGGAGCGGCAGTCGGTCTCAAAATGGGCAAAGCAACGCGCGATGCCTTCGGCGAAGCGCTACGTGATCTCGGCGCCGATCACCCCGAACTCTTCGTGGTCGATGGTGATGTCCACAACTCGACCCGTACCGAGTGGTTTGCCGAAGACCATCCGGAGCGCTTCTTCAATGTCGGCATCGCCGAATCGAACCTGGTGAGCGTCGCGTCCGGCCTGGCGGCTGCCGGCAAGACGGTCGTCGCGGCCAGCTTCGCCGCCTTCCTGCTGTGTAATGCCTATGATCAGATCCGCATGGGTATCGCCTTCCCGCATCTGAACGTGAAATTGGTCGGCAGTCATGCCGGCATCAGCATCGGCGAAGACGGCCCCTCGCAGATGGGCATCGAAGATGTCGCGCTTGCCTGTGCGCTGCCCGGCATGACCGTCATCGTGCCCTCGGACGAGCATCAGACGCGCGCGGCCATGCGTGCCCTGATGAGCCACGACGGCCCCGCGTATCTGCGCGTTGGGCGCCCGGGTGTGCCGATCATTTACGACGACCAGGTGTCGTTCGAGATCGGTAAGGCAATTACGGTGCGCGAGGGCAGCGATATCACGCTGATCGCCAACGGCCTGATGGTCGCGGCGGCGTTGGAAGCGGCCGAAGAGCTGGCCAAGGAAAACGTCGACGCGCGCGTACTCGACATGCCGACCGTCAAGCCGATCGATGAAGACGCCATCGTGGCGGCCGCGCGGGAAACGGGCGCCATCGTCGTGGCTGAAGAGCATCTGCATCACGGCGGGCTCGGCAGCGTGGTCGCGATGGTGCTGGCGCGCACCGAGCCAACGCCCACACGCTTTGTTGATCTGAAAGATACCTTCGCTACATCGGGCAGCGAAGACGACCTGTTGAAGCATTTCGGCCTGACCGGTCAGGATATCGTCACCGCGGCACGCGAACTCATCAGCCGCTGACGTACCAGGTTTCCGGCAGGGCGGCCGCACCGATTATCGGGTGGGGCCGCCCTTACAATTCGTTCATCGCGATGTCTGAAGGGGAAACGGTTGGCCGGTACGATCGAAGCGGAAAAGCAGACGGCGGCCGAGGCTGCCGTGCTGCATGTGGTCGATGGGATGGTCGTCGGGCTCGGCACCGGCTCGACCGCCGATTTCGCCATTCGCAAGCTGGGTGAGCGCGTTGCGGCGGGACTCACGATTCGTGGCGTGCCGACTTCGCGCCGTTCGGAAGAGCTGGCTCGTCGGCTTGGTATTCCGCTGGTTACCCTCCAGGACGTCGAGCAAATCGATCTGACGATTGACGGCGCCGACGAAATCGACCCAGAGTCACTGGCGCTGATCAAGGGTCAGGGAGGCGCGCTGGTACGCGAGAAGCTCGTGGCCGTCGCCTCGAAGCAGGTCATTATCGTGGCTGATTCCTCCAAGATCGTCGAGCGGCTTGGCGGGCGACATCCGGTGCCGGTCGAGGTGCTGCGATACGGCTGGCATGTGCCCGCGAGGCGCATCAGGTCGCTCGGTGGTGCGCCGATCTTGCGTACGGACGCAAGCGGTATGCCCTTCGTTACCGACAACGACAATTACATTCTTGATGTCGCCTTCGGCCTCATCGCGCGACCTGAACAGCTGTCCGAGGCGCTCAAGTCTATTACCGGAGTGGTCGATCACGGCCTCTTCATCGGCATCGCCGATCGGGTGCTCGTGGCTACTGGCGACGATATTCGTGAATACCTCAGCCCTGACCATTAACAACTGAATATTGCCTCGCAGTCACTCCCGTGCTAGACTCGATGTACGTACAGTCCGTGCGTCCCAGGCAGTCGATTACACGCAATTGGGGGTTCGCGATGTCGGAGGAGCAGACCCGCGCCAGAGATGGCCTCGTCGCGCTGTACGCGGAACGAATGCGGTATCGAAATGAGCATGGTCTCGCTGGACCGCGAACGAACACAACCCCGGCGCCCGCGTTGCATCAATTCGGTCGCCACGCACAGGTCGGGCGACGTGCACAGACCGGCTGGCGGCTGACGAAGGGGCGCGGTGCTACCGCATCGGCGGTGGTCGCGGGCGCGCTGCTGCTCGGCACGCAGGCCGCTGCGGCTGCCAATCACCAGGTGCAGCCGGGCGAAACGCTCGGCGAAATCGCGGCCAGCTACAACACGACCGTAGCCGCGCTGACGCAGGCGAACGATCTTTCGAACCCCAATCTGATCGTCGCTGGGACGACGTTGATCGTGCCGGACAATACGACGCCGCCACCGGTCCCGGCGAGCGGCGGCACCGAGGTGCGCATTTACGTTGTGCAGGCGGGCGATACGCTCTACGAGATCGCGCAGGACTACAGCGTCACGGTTGAGGCGCTGGCGCAGGCGAATGGTCTCGCTGATCCGAATGTCATCGAGGTCGGCACGCAGTTGAAAATTCCGGCCGTCTCCTCGAACGCGACCAACGAGTCCGCCGCGTCACCGACTTCGGCGAATCCGAAACTGCATCTCGTCTCGGCCGGTGAGACGCTCGGTGAAATCGCCAAGATGTACGATGTTTCGCAATCCGCACTCGTCGACGTCAACGGGATTTCCGATCCGAATGTGCTCGAAGTCGGTGAACTGCTGCAGATCCCGGATGGGAGCGCCGCGGCGCAGGACGGTGCCACCACGCTCAGTGCGATGCCGATCATGCAGCAATCGCTGCCGCTCAGCTGTGAGGCGGCGGCCGTCAGCCTGGCAACGGCCTACTGGGGCAGTCAGGTATCGGAATGGGTCTTCATCGAGAACCTGCCGCAAAGCCCAAACCCGCATATCGGTTTCCGCGGCAATATCATGGGGTCCTTCGGCAGCACCGACAATTATGGCGTCTATGCCGAACCGTTCGTACCGATCCTCCGTAATTACGGCTTTACCGGAAATCTCTTCTACGCCGATGGCAACAAGCAGATGCTGACCGATCAGATCGATCAGGGGCGGCCGGTCGTCGTCTGGGTGACGAATCTCGCCTCGGCGCAAACCCGCTTCTATGAAACGGTCGACGGCAACCGTTTCGCGCTCGTGCCGCAGGAACACGCGGTCGTCGTGTATGGCTATGACGCGAACGGCGTCTACGTCGCGGACCCGGGCGACGGTAACTATCGCCAGTTCTCCTGGGACGATTTCATGCGCTCCTGGGGCTATTTCGACGGCATGTCGCTGGCGGTTTATCCTTCGTAGCTTAGCGTTTGGGCGTTGAAGGATTTCTCGCGCAGAGGCGCAGAGGGTTCTCTCCACCCATCGCGCCTCCGTGCGAATTAGCCGTTTGACGACCCTCACGATCCTGGCCGGAATCCTGGCTTCCCCGACAATCCATTCATCGACACGTAGCGTAAAATCACTGACGTATGTGCGGTGGGCGCTCCCGTGTCCTTCGGATCAGAGGTAGGCGAACGTGGAACCGAAGCCGCGTCCCCGGTCGACTTCGCTCGCGTGTGAGGAAGTCCGTCCGTTGCTGAGCGCGGCCGCGATCGGCGCGCTCGACGCGAACGAAGCCGCCGAAGTGGCGCAGCACTTGCTCGAATGTCGTGCGTGCCGGCAGGAACTCGACCGCCTGAGCGATGCGGTCGACCTGATCGGTTTTGCCGCGCCGCAAATCGAGCCGCCCCCCGGCCTGCGCGCTGCATTCCTGAGCCGGATCGATGATGAATCGTCCGGGGCACCCGCTCCGGCACCAGTGACGCGCGTCGTGCCCTGGCGTTGGATCGCGTCGATCGCGGCGGTGCTTATCATCGTGCTACTGGCCGGCAATATCGCGCTCCAGTTGCGCGACACCAATGGATCGGCTCCGGCGACAACACCGGTGGTCGGCGCGCGTGCGTCGGCACCGCTTGTCTGGTACGACGTGGCGGCGGCCGGTCCGCAGGCCGGGCACGCCACCGGCTTCCTCTGCGCACAGGAGACGGGCCAGCTCGCCTGGTTGATCGTGCAGGACCTGCCCGCTTTGCCGGCTGGAAAGACGTATCAGGCCTGGCTTTCGAACGGCAGCCAGCGCATTAACGCCGGCACGTTCATGGTCGATGAACGGGGACGTGGCTTCCTCACCATTCGCCTCAGCGACCGCGATTCGTTACAGCATTTTTCGACGTTGGGGGTTACCGAGGAGCCGAGCGGCGGCAGTCCGAATCCGAGCGGTCAGCGTTACCTCATCGGCTCGCTCTGAATCTCGCCGGTCAGGTTGCCGCGTGCGCTCAAAGCAAGTACGCTCTGAGGCATGGACATCCTCATCAAGCTGCTGGTTGTCTTGGCCCTGGTCGTCACCAATGGGTTCTTCGTCGCGACCGAATTCGCGCTCGTTTCGGTGCGGCGTAGCCGGATCGAATCGCTGGTCGACGAAGGGGTGGCGCGTGCCCGGCCGGTGCTCAGCGCGCTGCATGATCTCGATGGCTTCGTTGCCGCGACCCAGCTCGGTATCACGATCGCCAGTATCGGACTTGGTTGGGTCGGTGAACCAGCCATTGCCGCCTTCCTCGATCCGGCGATGGAGAGTGTCCTGCCCGCATCGTGGGCTGGCGCCAGCGCGCATACGATCTCGTTCATCATCGCCTTTTCGCTCATCACCTTCTTCCACGTCGTCTTCGGCGAGCTGGCCCCCAAATCGCTGGCGCTGCAATATCCGGAGCGAACGGCTTTCATGGTCGCGCCGCCGGTACGCATCTTTCTGACGACCTTCCGCCCGATCATCTTCATCATGAATTGGGTCGGGCAGGCGTTCTTGCGTCTGGTCGGAGTGCAGCCAGCCGTTGGCCACAGCCTGATTTACACCGAAGAAGAACTGCGCTTGATCGTCGCCGCCAGCACCGAGAGCGGCGAACTCTTTGAGACGGAAGAGGAAATCATCCGGCGCGCTTTCGTCTTCCACGATTTCACGGCCGACGACATCATGGTGCCGCGCACGGAATTGATCGCCGCCCCGGCCGACGCCACCCTTGAACACGTGACCGAACTCGTTCGCGAGCATAAGTTCGGTCAGTATCCGGTTTTTGGACGCGATTTGGATGATATTCTCGGCGTCTTCTACGTCAAGGATCTCATCGGCTTCGTGCTCGGCGTCGACCCGGAGCACGGTGCCTTCAACCTTCGGCGCGTGCTGCGACCGGTGCTCACGGTGCCTGAATCGCTGCCGATCGATTCGTTGCTCGATGAGATGAAGCTGCACCGGACGCACCTGGCCATCGCCGTCGATGAATACGGCGGCACGGCCGGCATGGTGACGCTGGATGACATCATGGAGCGCGTCGTCGGTGAGGTGCCGGACGAATTTGATCTGCCGGGTGGCGACATCATCGACGAGCCGGACGGCAGCGCGCGTGTCAACGGTCTGACCCACCTCTCCGACATCCGCGAGCATTTCGGGCTCGATCTCGAAGCGGACGAGAGCAGCACCATCGGTGGCTTCGTCTTCTCGGCGCTCGGCCAGCGTCCGGAGCTGGGCGACCAGGTCGTCGTCGGCCCGTACACCATCGAAGTCACCGACCTCGATGGGCTGCGCATCGCCGAAGTCCGCTTCCATAAACGCTCGGCCGATGAGGTGTCGGCCGAGGTGGGGCAGAGTTAGAGCGAATGGCTCGCGCGGAGACGCAGCGTTCTTGATTTCGAAAAGCTTTGCGCCCTCAGCGCCTCCGCGAGAGATCCGACTTCGTCCCTACGCCACCAGCGCCGCCGCCAGCAGGACGACGACGAGGTTGAGGAGCAGGTTGAGACCGGAGAGAACGCCGGAGAGAATCTGCAAGCGGCGTCGTTCGGCGGCGATCTTCGGATCGTCGTAGCCGATGGTGGCCGAGCGTTCGGCCAATTCCGTAATTCGCCGCCCGAAATAGAGCGCGTGAACCAGCGTCACCACGAGGACGATCGCCACGAAGATCAGTTTGGTGAAGAGAATTCGCCCGTAGCTGCTATCGGTCAGGTGTTCCCAGGCGACGGAGCGTCGTTCGCCGTTGAGGAAGCCGGTCACAATCAAGAGCGTCAAAGCGATCCAGGAGACGACGGCGTAGCGGCGGCCGACCTGAGCAAAGAGAAGCGTTCGTTCGTTGCGTGGTAGCGCGGTGCGCATGATGGGCAGCAGGATCAAGAGAATGAAGAGTTGACCGCCGATCCAGGCGATCGCTGACATAATGTGGATCCAGCGGATCCACGACCAGATCGAAAATACCGTATCCAACATGCGCGTTTCCCCCAGCGACTCCGCCGCGCCAGTCCCCCTCCAGACGCGGTCTCAATTTGAAAAACTCAGCCGGTGCGAGACATGACTCTGCCCATTTTCCGCATCACGCCTTGCTGCAGGGCGTGAATCTCATCGACGCCAAGCAGGCGTAAGCCAACGGTATAGATCGCGATGCCGATCCCAATCGGGACGATGACCGAGAAGATCTCCTTCGGCAGTGCCGACAGACGCGCCTGACCATGCACTGAGGCGAACGACGTCATCTGCATGCCGTGATAGACGGCGAAGACGATCAGCGCCATGATGCCGCCGGCCAGGAGCGAACGCCAGAAAGTACGTGACACGGTCGCATCACCAACGTGCCCGAGTGAGCGTCGGACCAGCACCCACATGACGATCGCATGGAAGGTGAACTGCGCCGAGTTGGCGAGCACCAGGCCGATCATACCGAACGGGTGTACCAGTGTCAGCGCGAAGAGGAAGTAGACACCGACCGCTAGCACACCGACGATCACCGGTGTGCGTGTGTTCTGACGTGAGTAGTAGGTGAAGATGAGGACCTGATCGAAGGCAGCGAAGAAAGTGCCGGGCAGATAGGCGAGAAGCGCGATGAAGATGGCATGTGCGCCGTCGGCTCCGGTGGCGCCGTGGTAGAAGAGGAGCCGCACCGACGGCCAGGCGATCGCCGCCAGGCCAAGCGTGGCCGGTACGACCATGATCGTCACCATCTTCAACCCGTTCGAGAGTGTGCGCTGGAAGGAGCGGTCGTCGCCCGCCGCGAAGTGACGCGAAAGCGCCGGCAATGCCGCGATTGAGGTGGCCGTGGCGACGAGGCCGAGGATCATCTGATTGAGCGTGGTGGCGTAGCGCATGGCGCCGAGCGCGTTTTCGCCGACGCCCCAGGCAAGGTTGCGGTCGACCACCAGCGCGACGGCGTTGCTGATCAAGCCGATGGCGATCGGGATATAGAGCGCCAGAATACGCCGGATCGCGGGATGGCGAACGTGGAAATTCGGTTTTGGAAAGGCATCGCGCAGCGCCGGTGCCTGAATGGCGATCAGCAGCACCGCACCGATCAGAATGCCGAGTTGCAGGCTCTTAATACCGAGCCATGTACGACCCAGGAGGAGCGCCATGACGATGATGGCGGCATTGCGGACGGCGATCGAAATAGCCGGCCGCGTGAAGCGCTGCAGTGAATAGAGTGCCGACATGATGATCGCCGAGATGGCGAGCAGGAAGACGGCCGGCAGGATCAAACGCACCAGCTGAATTGTCAGCTGCACGGTTGCTTCTCCGCGCGCGTTGGCGCCGCCGCCAAAAACCGTCATGACCGTCACCACCTGCGGCGCGAAAATTTCCATAATGATGACGGCGCCGCCGACGAATATGAGCGCCATCATCAGGAGCGCGCCGGTGATGCGGCGGAACTCCTCGCGTTGCTCGGGTGAGGCGTAGGCGCTGAGCACCGGCACGATGGCCGCCTGAATCATGCCGCTGATGACGAGGTCATAGAGCATGGTGTGGATGTTGTCGGCGATGGTGTAGGCTGCAACGTCGTTGCCGGTGCCGAAGAGCCAGGAGGTGATCTGCTCGCGCCCGAGGCCGAAGATGCGGCTGAGCAGCGTGCCGATCATGATGATGACGGCGGCGCGCGCGATCTGCGAGCGATCCGATTGTTCGATCGCCTCGATTTCGGTGGCGGCTTCGATCGGATCGAGTTCGGTCGAGGCCATCGCCTCAGTTCCTCGCCTGACAGATGCGCTCGACGATACGACGTTCGATTCCGGTCGTCGATTGTCCGGCGATCAGCGGTATCGTGCGCACGTCGCCTCCGTATGCGTCGACGACCGCCGCCTCCGGCAACGAGAGTTTGCCGGCCGCGATCTCCCCGGGTGTCACGCCGTAATCGCCGCCCTTGACGTAAATATCGGGCCGAAGCGCACGAATCGCTTCTTCGGCGGTCGGCTGGGGGAAGATAACGACGTAGTCGACGCAGGCGAGCCCGGCGACCAGTTCGGCTCGCTCATCCTCTGGCAAGATCGGCCGGGTCGGCCCCTTGCGCCGGGTCGTCGTTTGATCATCGTTAATGCCGACGACGAGCGCATCGCCCAGTGACCGGGCCGCCTGCAAATAGCGCAGATGCCCGACGTGCAGTAAGTCGAAATGACCGTTGGTAAAGACGACGCGCGTGCCGGCCTGGCGCAGTTGCTGGCCCAGGCGCTGTAAATCCGCGAACTCGACTCGTTGACCCATACATCCCTCGTTCACCGGCGTCACAGGCGTCGATCCCGTCGCGAATCTTACTCCGTGGGAGGGGGTGCGGTACGGACGAATCCTCTCTCGTGCCACACGGAGCGGAAGCGTGATGTCCGTTTCGGGTCAAGCGATTCAGCGTCTACTCTAGTGCGGGGCGGCGCTGAGGACGTCGGTGAGCGCCCGGAGATCGTCAGGCGTATCGACGTCGAAGGCAGTGGCGCGTGAGTGGAACGTGTGCAAGCTCTGTTGCCGCGCGGCGGCTGCGGCGACGTGTGCCTGATAGCTGCCCGTGCCGAAGTGCGGGTCGATGGCATCGAGCGGCCGGAGCACCAGCGCGTTGGTACCGGTGTCGTGCCGGTCGGGCGCGAGCGTGACGCTGGCGCCGGCCGAGGCTTCGAGCAGATCGTCGACGACGGTGGTGGTCAGGAACGGCAAGTCGGCCAGAACGATCAAGAGTTCGCCCGCACCGGCCTCGTGAGCCTTTTCGCGGGCCTGCCGGATCGCGGGGTTCAACCCGCTTCCTTCCTGCATCAGCGGGATGGCGCCATGCGCGACGGCCTGGGCCAGCGCCTCGGGATCGGGTGAAACGACGATGATGGCCGATACGAGTTCTGAACCGGCGAGCGCCGTCACGACGTTGTCGAGCAGTTGGAGTACCAGCGCCTTCCGATCTCCCGGCGAGAGCGTTTGCGCCAGGCGGCTCTTGGCGAGATCGAGTCGTTGCACCGGCACAATGGCGTAGAGACTCACCGGCGCAGCGCTCCGGCGAATTCCAACACCTCTGTGGCGAGCCGGCGGCGATCGAGCTCGCTGCGCATGATCGTGTCGGTAACGAGAACCGACATGCCGAGTCTTCCAATCGGCCGGGCAAGGTGGGCGTCGGCGTCGTCGATGACCATACCACTCAGGAAATGCCGGTAGATCGTGGCGACTCCGAGCGCGCTTACGTGGTGGCCAAGCGAGGCGAGCATATGGTCGGCCGGCCCCTTGAGCGCCTGCCCGCCGATGATCGGGCTGACGGCGACGATCGGCGCGTTGGCGGATGAGAGCGCGTCGGTCGTACCCGAGAGCGCCAGAATCGGACCGATGCTGACGATCGGGTTCGAAGGACAGAGTACGATGACACTCGCCGCCGTGAGTGCCTGCTTGGCCCGCGGTGCCAATGTCGCCGCTTCGATCCCGGAGAAGCGCACGCTGAGGACCCGATCGGCATGCTGGCGACGGACGAAATAACTCTGGAAATCGAGCAGGCCGTCGTCCGTTTCGACGAGCGTCGCGACTGGATCGTCGGTCATCGGAACGATGGCGGTTGTGTCGAGGACTCCGAGCGCACGCGAGAACTCGGCCGTTACCTCACCGAGCGTGGCGCCCTCGCGCAGGCGCTGTGTGCGCCGGATGTGCGTGGCAAAATCCTGATCGCCGAGCCGAAACCAGTCCGCTCCGCCGAGGCGCGCGAGCGCGCTCATCGTGGCGAACGTATCTCCGGCGATGCCCCAGCCGGTTTCCGGATTGGCGACGCCCGCCAGCGTGTAGAGGACCGTATCGAGGTCGGGTGAGATATGCAGGCCGTGCAGTTCGAAGTCATCGGCCGTATTCACGATGACGGTCAGATCACGATCGTTCGCCTGAGCGTAGAGTCCGTGGGCAAGCTTGGCGCCCCCCACACCGCCGGCCATGGCGACGACCGATCCGCTTTTGATCTCCATAGGAACGTGCCTGCTCCTCTTGCTCGTCGAGCCGAATATCAGCTTTCGCGAATAACCGCGGCGATCTCCTCGGCGCTTGCCTGGGCGTTGCCCCACTTGCCGATCACGATACCGGCCGCCACCTGCGAGAGTTCCAGCGCCTGCAAAGGCGTTGCTCCGGCCGTCAGTGCGCCGGTCATGACCGCGATGACGGTATCGCCTGCACCGGTAACATCGAAGACCTGACGGCGCGAAAAAGACGGTATCTCGTGGTAGTCGCCGTCGATCGCCAGTGCCGCGCCATCCGGCCCGAGTGTCACGACCAATTGGGCGCAATGCAACCGACGACGCAGTTCGAGCAACGGTTCTCGGCGCTCGTCCCGGCTCTGTAGAGAGGTGCCGAGGTACGCTTCGGCCTCCGCCTGATTGCATTTGACAAGTGTGAGGCCATCAAAGTTCGCCAGCGCGCCCTGTGAGTCGACGGTCGAGAGCGCATTCGCGTCGCGAGCTGCCGCGATCAGGTCCGGCACGAGCACGCCGCTACGGTAATCGGAAAGCAGCACGGCGTCGACCTCGGTGCCGACCGCGCGCACGTAATTTACCGGCCTCTCGGCGACGCTTGCCGCGATGGGCGAGCGATTCTGTCGATCGCTGCGCGCGACCTGTTGGGGGAAGGTGTTGTACTGTCCCTCGGCGACCATGCGCGTTTTGGTGGTGGTAGGCCGGTCGCGATCGACGATGATCCCGCCGATATCGACGCCCTGGGCGCGCATCAGCTCGATGAGTGCCCGGCCATCCGCGTCGTCGCCGACGACACCTGCTTGCCAGACTTCAGCACCGAGCGCCTTGAGCGCGAGCGCCGGAGCGGTGCCGCCGCCCGGACGTTGCTCGCGGCGCGTCTCTTCGAGGATGATGATCGGCGCCTCGCGCGAGACGCGTTCCGGCTGGCCGAAGATGTAGGCATCGAGATAGAGATCGCCGACGACGAGCACGCGGCGGCCACGAATCTGGTCAAGGAGCGGCACAAGCGACAGCAGATCGTTCATGCCGGTTACCTGAAGCGGATGTACGGAATGGCGAGCGCCAGCGCCGCAAACAGGAGATCGGGTAGCAGTCGGATCTGGAAGGTCTGTGCCACACCCGGCGCGGACGGATGGTTGAGCAGATCGCCGATCGTGTAGAACGGACTCCGATCGGCAATGACGATACGCGCCAGCGCCAGACCGATGATGACGCAGACGATCGCCGCAATCTGCAGGTCCGAGCCGCGTTTGTAATTCGCGCCCCAGGCCATTCCCTCCGCCACGCCGAAGCCGAGGATCAACGCCAGATAGAAATTCCATTCGGAAAAACGGCCCCAGACGAGGCCGACGACAATCGCAATGACCAGGCCGATCCCGATGCTTTTCAACAAGGTTACCGTGTTGGTCTGATAAGTCGGCAAGCCGCGCACCGCCGCGCAGTCCGGACAGCGGAAGCCGACCGGCGTTTCGACGGCACAGCGCGGGCAGATCGGTTTACCGCATTTGCTGCAGCGAAGACGGGTGAGGACGTTTGGATGATAGCTACAGCGCTTCTCGTCAATATCGGATATCACCATGCATGTTCCTGATGGTCGACGTGGTTTGGTCGCAGTCGCTGGCGCAGCACCAGCAGAACAAAAAGCGGCAGCGCCAGTTGTCGCCGCCATCGCCAAGGCTGCCGAACGAGACGGTAGAGCCATTCGAGTCCGATGCGCCGGATGAACCGTGGTGCACGTGGCACCGCGCCGGCCAGAAAATCGAAGGTCCCGCCGACTCCCAGCGCTACCACTATGCCACACTCCGCAAGCGATTCGTGCTGTTCGTCGATCCAGATATCTTGCTTCGGTGCGCCATAGGCGACGAGCAGAATGGTCGCCTTCGCCTCTCGAATCCGGCGCAGAATCTCCGGCAGATCGGCTATCCCCGGTGAGCCTTCCCAGACGCCCGCGATGCTGGTAGACGGAAAGCGCCGGCGTAAGGCGCTGGCCGCTTGCTCCGCGATGCCGGGACCGGCGCCGAGCAGAAAGAGCCGAAGCGCCGGATCGCTCTGGGCCGCCAGCGCCTCGACCAGCTCGACACCGGTCACGCGCGCTTTTAGCGGCCGGCCGAGGATACGTGCCGCGATGAGCACACCGACGCCATCAGCAGTCGCCAGATCCGCAGCCTTCAGCACCGCTCGAAAACGCGTATTCCGGCGCGCCTCGACCAAAAACTCCGGGTTGGTCGTCACGATCTGATGCAGGCGCTCGGGTTCCTGCGCCAACCAGGCAGAGACCTGCTCGACGACCTCGTCGCGGGTCACGTTGTCGATGGGGACGCCGAGGATGGTAGACGCAGCCCTCACCCCGGCCGATCCCTCCCCATGGCCCCCTCCCCACGGGCAGCAGAACCATCTCCCAATTCTGGGAAATGGTGCGCAGTCGCGCGGCGGAAGCCGCGCCGATCCCGTTCACCCGTGCGATTGTTATCCCGAACGCGCATCCGTTC
>CALAGB010000314.1 GCA_937891245.1 uncultured Thermomicrobiales bacterium
TCGCGCTTGCGGGCACGGCCGACGATCATCTTCGGCTTTGGTACGCGGGTGATCGCCTACGGTATTCTGGCGGCGCTGCCGTCGTTCCCGATCGCTGCCGCCGCCATCGCACTCGAATCGGTCTGCTTCGAGCCGATCAATCCGCTGGGCGACGTCTTCATGCAGCGCCGCACTCCGCCCGAAATGCGGGGGCGCGTCTTCGGCCTCATCAGCGCCATCGCCTCCGGCACGCTTCCGATCGGCACGCTGATCGGCGGCCTTCTCCTGAGCACCACCGGCCTGATGACGACCATGATTATCATCACCATTGCCTGTTTCGTTCACCTGATCGGCATCATCCTCGTTCCCGCCTTCCACGCCATGGACGAGCCGCAAATAACGCCAGCGCCTTCTCCCTCTCCGTCGCCGTAGGGAAGGAGCAAGCTCCTCCCCCACGGCGACGAGGCGCGTCCTTACTCCGCGTGTAGGACGTGGGACGTCGAGCCGGAGGCCGCCCAGCGCGCCGGGATGAAGGCGCCGAGCGCCGACAAGACCACACCAGCGAGCCCCAACATCGCCAGAATGAACGGTGAGAAGACAGCATAGTCGCCGGCGGGAATGCGAGATACGTTGGCAACGCGCCCCATCAATGACAGGATCTGGTGATGGAAGACGAGCCCAAGCGGGATCGCCAGCGCACCGCCCAACACCCCGAGGAGCACGACTGTTCCGACCACCATCGCCACAACCTGCGCCGGTGCCATGCCGACAGCCTTGAGGATCGCAATGTCACGCGCCCGCTCGCGGGTGTTCAAGACGACGGTATTGAAAACACCAGCCAGCGCGATAACGACCAGCACGAGCGCAAGTCCGACGATAACCAAATTGAACAGCCGGAACGTCTCGTTCGCGCTCGCTCGCTCGGCCACCTCTAGAGCAACACCGGGCAGCGACTGTTGCAGCCCCGCCGCATACACATCCGGGTCGACGCCTGGCTGCAGCCCGATCTCGATAGCGTCCGGCTGTAGTGCCGGATCAAGCGCCGCGACAGTCGACCAGTCGCCACGCAGCAAGAGGCCATTGCCATCCCGGTCCAGGACTTCGCCCACGAGTGTGAGTTCGACCGATGTATCGTTGACGTGCGCGGTGAAGTGATCACCGATCTGGAGATGTGCCTGATCGATCAGAGCAGAGGGCGCCACCACTTCACCTGGCCCATCAAACCAGCGGCCGGCGATCAGCGCATATCCGGTCCATGACGAATCATCCTGATACGCATAGTACGGGATCGGTTCGGCGATGCCCGTTATCGAAACGTCTGTGGCACCCTCGACCGTCATCCTGGCCGTGTCGGGATTCGCACGCACCGCGTCGATCGTCTGCGATGGGCTCGCGATATCAGGCGCTGGCCCCCCTTTACCTGTGGGCGCAATGAGCGCATTCCCCTTCCCCGGTCCACCCGACGGCAAGTGAACGCTCACCGGTACCGCGATATCGCGTTGGAGTTGTTCGGAGATCTGCCCCAGCGAAAGATGCAGGCCAAGGCCGAAGACGACCGTTGCGACGCCCAGCAGAATCGCGCCGGTCGTCATGGCGGACCGAAGTGGGCTCGCGAACGTATCGCCCAAACCAAGGCTGATGGCGCGCGGGAACGGTAGCCGGGCAAACCATGAACTGAGCCGCGTCGCTCGGTGCGATGGCAGCGCGTCCTTCGCCAGCGCCTGTATGGCGCTGACATGCGCGGCGCGCCAGCTGACTAGCAGCGCGGTCAGCGTTGCGAGCGCGAGCACTGTGGCGAAGACAGTAAGCCCCAGTGGGATTGTCGCGGTATACGCGGCGGGCAACCCAAGCGCCTGGGCCGTCGTCTGGAGGAACGGCACGCTCGCGAGAATGCCGAGGGGCACCCCGAACAGACAGCCTGCCAGCGAGGTGATGACGATCTGAAGTATCAGCACGCCGCTGACCTGACCCGGTGTCATGCCGAGCGCTTTCAGGATGCCGATTTCCCGGTAACCCGAGATGATCGAGCCCGAGACGACGTTACCGATGATCAGCACCGAAATCACGAGGCCGAAGATGCTGAAGGCAGCGATGAACGGGATCATGACCGCGGTTGTCAGATCGGCGTCGCGCTTAGCATCCAGATAGTTTGCGGAATTGACAACCGCTCCTTGCGGCAAGCCCGAGACGATCGCCTGCGAAGCCGCACGCAGATCGTCGTCGGTCGCGCTCGGCGACACCCGATAGAGCATCTCCTGATCGATCGACGCCGAAGACGAAGCGAGCGCGGGGACTTGCGCGGGCAGCACCCAGGCATCGACTGACGCCGGGCTGATCGAGGCGGCAATACCCACGACTGTGAACGAGAGCGGACCATTCGCTCCGTCGAGCTGAAGCGTGTCACCGGTCGACATGCCGAGTGAATCGGCGCTTCCGCGCGAGAGGACGATTTCATCCGCCGCTTCCACCCAGCGCCCGGTCTGAATCGTGAGCCGGTCAACCTCAGTGTTCCATTCCGTTCGACCAGCGATCCGCAGCGGGATAGCGAGGTGCCGCTGTGTGGCGGGAACGCCGGCCGATGGCGCACCTTTCGACGCTCCAACACCAATCGACGCACCCGTGGTCGTGACCGCCCACGGGCCGGCGGTCGCCACCACTCCGCTCGCCGATGAGGTCGATGCCAGTTCGGCCGGCGATACGCTTTCGCCGTCGAAGGTCATCGTGATATGGGCGCCGTTCGCGGCGGCGAACGCACGATCGTAGGGGCCGTCGGTTTCGACCAGCAGGTTGAGCGCCAGCGTTGCCGCCAGGCTGGAGAGCAGAATGACAACAAAGATGATGAGTCCCTGGAGCTTCTTTCGGCGCAGGTCGGCCAGCACCGTGGCAGCGATGGCGCTCATCACGCCACCACCGTTCGGGCGGAATCCGCGGCAACGGCGCCGTCGACGAGTTGAATGATGCGATCGGAACAGCCCTCGGCGAGGCGCTGATCGTGGGTAACGAGCACGATCGTCTGCCCGCTCGCGCGGAGATCGCGGAAGAGATCGAGCACCTGCTCGCCACTCCGCCGGTCGAGCGCGCCGGTCGGTTCGTCGGCCAGCACGAGCGCGGGCCGGTTGATCAAGGCGCGGGCGATCGCCACCCGCTGTCGCTGACCACCGCTCAGCCTGGCCGGCTGCATGGGCGCTTGCTCGGCGATGCCCAACGGCTCAAGCAGCTCGAACGCGCGACGCCGGGCTTCACGTCCGTTCATTCGATTGAGTTGGGCAGGAATGAGCACGTTCTCCAACACGGTGAGGTTGTTGAGCAAGTTGAAGAACTGGAAGATCAGGCCGATCTGGGTGCGGCGGTACTTCGCCAGGGCCGCCTCATTGAGACGGTTCAGTTCGACGCCATTAACACGAACCGTGCCACCGGTCGGCCGATCGAGCCCGGCGATGATATTGAGCAGCGTCGACTTGCCGCTGCCCGACGGTCCCATCACGGCGGTCAGGTTACCGGCCGCGATTGCCAACGAGACGTCATCGAGCGCCGCCTGCGCACCGGCAACGTCATACACTTTGCGGACGTGATCGAGTTCGACAAGGCTATCCATTCTTGCTCCTTTGGTCGTATCGGAGTCGACAACGGCGGCGTGTGTGTTCACCCGCTGGTTCAGACCACTCCAGCGTAGGAGACAGCCAAGACATCCGTCGTCCGTCCGGCGGTCGAGCGCATCTCCGCCGGGAGGGTGATTTTTCGTGGATGTCGTTCCAGAGGTGTACGGTAAGAACATCGGAAGGATGATGTCGGCCCGCGCGCGGCGGCATAGAATGGTCGTATGGAACAGAGCGCTCGGCTTGATTTTCTTCGTCTGTCACCGCTTGAGTGGGGCGCCGGCGCCGCGCTGATCTATGCGATCGTACTCGAAGGTATCGCCACCGGATTCAGCGCCGCGACGATTGTGGGCGCCGCACTCACGCTGCCGCTCATCTGGCGCCGGCGCTGGCCGGTGGCGGTGTTCTGTTGCGTTGGAGTGAGCGCATTCATCACGCAAACGCCCTACTCCACTGTCGCCGCGGTGATGGTCGCTATGTATGCGGTCGGCCTCTATAGCCGGCACAATCTGCTTGCGCTCGGAATCGTCTTTGGTCTACCGTTCCTGCTCGCGCTGCGCTACGACAACCCCGCTCCGGAAATCCCCCGGCAGCTCTTTCCTCTCCTAATCCTGATCATCTCCTGGCTCTCCGCCTTCGCGGTACGACAGCAACGGACGGTGGCCGATGCGTACCAGGCACGCGCCACATCGCTTGAATCGGAACAAGAGCAGACGACACGGGCAGCCCGCGCCGAGGAGCGACGCCGCATCGCCCGCGAGATGCACGATGTCATCGCGCATAGCGTCAGCGTCATGGTCGTGCAGGCCGGCGCGGCACGGAGCGTGCTCAAAAGCGCTCCAGACGAGGCGACCACGGCGCTTCTGGCGGTAGAAAGCACCGGACGCGCGACATTGACCGAATTGCGTGGGCTGCTCGGGGTGCTCAGAGATGGCGACAGCCCCGAACTCACGCCACAACCAGGCATGGAGCAATTCGAGTCGCTCATCGATCGTGTCAGGGCGGCCGGTCTGGAGGTCGACGTGACGATCACCGGCGAGATGCGCCCGCTGTCGTCGGGGCTGAGTCTCACGGCCTATCGTGTGTTGCAGGAAGCGCTGACCAACGCCTTGAAGTACGCCAATCACGCACAAACCGACGTCTGCCTTACCTACAGTGACACGGAATTGAAGCTCGAAATTCTCAATACCGCTGCTGAAGCGCCCTCGGACAACGGGGCAACGAGCGGTCGCGGGATTTCCGGGATGCGCGAACGTGTGGCGCTGTATGGCGGGCGACTGGAAGCGGGACCACGCGTCGGTGGCGGCTATGTCGTGCGCGCCTGGCTGCCACTGAACGGTGCCGGCGAATGACGGAACGAACGGTGCGCGTTCTCGTCGCCGATGATCAAGCGCTGGTACGCGCCGGGTTTCGGCTCATCCTGAACACACACCACGACCTCGAAGTCGTGGGCGAGGCGATGGACGGTGTGCAAGCGATCGCTGAAGCGCGTCGCGTGCGCCCTGATGTCATCCTGATGGACATCCGCATGCCAGAGCTGGACGGCATCGAAGCGACGCGGAGCATTCTCGACGCCGGCAGCAATTGCCGGATCATCATGCTCACGACGTTCGATTTGGATGAATACGTCTATGCCGCGCTGCAAGCCGGCGCCAGCGGCTTTCTCTTAAAAGACGTCTCACCCGAACAGCTCACCGCGGCCGTCCGGCTGATCGCCGCCGGAGATGCCCTGCTGGCGCCGTCGATCACTCGACGTCTGGTCGAACGCTTCGCCCGGCCCAGCGGTGTGCACGACGACGCGCACCACCTTCTCGCTTCATTGACCCCGCGTGAACGCGAAGTCTTCGAACACGTGGCGCGCGGGCGAACCAACGCGGAAATCGCGGCGACGCTTAGCCTGAGCGAAGCGACGGTGAAAACGCATGTCGCGCGGATTCTCTCCAAACTCGACCTGCGCGATCGCGTGCAGGCCGTCGTGCTGGCCTACGAATCGGGCGTTATCCAACCGGGGTCAAGCATGACATGAGTCAAGAGAATGACGGGAGTAGCCGCTCAGCGCCTGATGCGATCGGTCGTCAGCACGGTCACGATGCCAAAGAGCAGATGCACCATAATCTCGCTCACCACCGAGGTGGGCGCCTTCTCGTGTGGTGGGCGAGTGATTTCGAGCGACGGCCCGACGCCGAGCAGGAGCAATCCATAGATCATCAATCCGTAAACGGCTCCGCCGATGACGACCGGCGGTCGAATCCAGCCACGCAGCAGTCCATAGCCGCCACCAAGCCCGGCGCTCAGGAGCAGATGCTCGGCGATCGCCAGCTCTTTCTGTTGTTCAATATCCCGCCGTTTGGCGATTCCGGTCCGCCTTGCCATGCCTCGTTCGAATTTGTCCGGCAGTGAATGCGCGATGATCCCGGTCTGCGTGCCGACGACGCGCACCGCGAACATCGCCAGGCCACCAAACGTCCCACCAGCCGCGCCGGTCACGATGTCGTTGAGTCTACCCACGATCTGGTTCTCCTTTCGAAACAGCGCAGCGCAATTCGCTCGCCAGACGCCTCGGTCAATCGGGTAAACTCTGCGCTCATGACGGCCAATCGACAGATTCAGGAGAATCGATGACGCAAACTGCCGACCCTCACGCGCTCGTACGGATCGCGGTGACAACGCCACCCCCGATGCAGCGTTATCACGCGCGACAGCCGCGCATTGAAACACACGATGGCTTTACCCTGCTCGATCTTGGCGGGCCCGGCGCGTCGATCAACTACCTGACGATCTACAGCGAGCCAGACCCAGAGCAGATCGTCGCGGCCGTGCGTGCCTTCTTCGGCAACGCAGGTTTCGCCATCGGTGTTGAATCGGAAACCGCACCCGCCTTCGAGGAACGACTGCAGGCGAATGGCTGGCGGATCGACGAAGAAGAACCGTCGATGCTGCTCAGGCCGATTCCGGATATCCCGGCAGCACCGACCGGCCTCGACATCCGGCACGTCGCGACCGAGGCGGAATTCGACGACTTCATCCGCATCACGGAAACCGGGCAGCGCTGGATTCCCTCGCTCGAAGCCGCCCGCGATCCCGCCGTCGCGCTCTTCGTCGGCTACGTCGACGGCACACCGGTCGCGACCTCTCGCATCAACGTCCTGGACAACGTCGGCGACATCAACGGCGTCGAAACGCTCCCGGCGTATCGCCGTCGCGGCTTCGGCACCGCCCTTACCTGGGCCGCCGTCGCCGCCGGAAGAGCCCGCGGCTGCACCGCCATCAGCCTCAGCGCCAGCCCGATGGGTTACCCGGTCTACCTCAAGATGGGCTTCCAGCCGGTGTGTACGTATCGGACGTATCTGCGGCGGTGAGGGCGGCGGTCGTTTCTCTTACGTAAAGGCTTGCACCCACTTTTGGGCGAGGTCGAGGACGGAGCCGGAGAAGAGGCCGAAGCCGACGGTGCCGAGCGCCATCAGGCCAAGACCGACGCCGAGAAGCGGCGTACTTTGCGCCTGCCACTGGCGGATCGGCTCG
>CALAGB010000315.1 GCA_937891245.1 uncultured Thermomicrobiales bacterium
GGCCGGTGAACGCACGATTTCGCCATGATCGGGCGATTCAAGCCCGCCGATGCAACGCAACAGCGTCGTCTTGCCCGAACCGTTCGGCCCGATCAGGCCGACGCGCTCGGAGTCGTTGAGAACGAATGAAATGGAATCGAGAACCGCTTCCGCGCCGAAATATTTGGAGAGTTGCTTGACCTGCAACATAGCAATTAGCCATCCTTCGCTGAATCGTATCGATCCGGCTTCGCTGAAGATGGCTAGTTGCTCAACGCGCACTCCGGGGTTACACGCCGCGTCGCACCCACGGCGGTGAAGTCAAAATAGGGGCGGCGCCGTTCGCACCGGTTGGTAAGTATAGACAGATGAAATACCCGCATTCAAACCAGAGGACCTGCAGTGGAAGACTCCGACGACGAACGTGATACCAATAACAACGTTGAAGACGAAGACGCCGACCCGCGCCCGCATGGCAAAAGCGAGTTCATCGAGAACGTGTATGCCATCGTGCTGCGCATTCCCTATGGTCGAGTGACCACGTATGGACGGATCGCTCACGCCGTCGGCGCGCCGCGTTCGGCCCGCATGGTCGGCTGGGCGATGCACAACTGTCCGGACGACGTTTCCGAGAACGCGCACAGAGTCATCAATCGCAACGGCGAGTTGACCGGCGGCTGGTCGTTTGGGCATCCGTCAGTGATGCGCGCGTTGCTGGAAGACGAGGGCGTCACATTTATCGGCGAATATCAGGTCGACCTTGCGAGACACGTCTGGGAGCCTGAATTCGAGGACGAAGAAGGGTAGATCAGCCGCCACCGACGAAATGGACGATCTCCAGCTTATCGCCGTCGGACAGCTCCCGCGTTGCGAATTCCGAGCGCGGCACGATCGAACCGTTCTGCTCCACAGCCACCAGCGATGTTTTCAACCCGCGCGTGCGAACGAGATCCTCGATGGTGCGCACTCCGTCGAGATCCTCCGGCTTTCCATTGATAATTAGTTGCATATCGCTTCTCACCCCTTCGCCACTGCTTCGGCATAGCGTTCGGCCGCCCGTGCTGGATCGTTCGATTGAAGAATGCCGGAGATGACCGCGACCCCGTGCGCTCCGGCGGCCATAACCTCAGCGACATGTTCAGGCGTGATACCGCCGATCGCGATGATCGGTACCGGACAGACCGCCGCGATCGACGCAATAAACTGTGGGCCGCGACCCGCCTGCCCCGCCTTGCTAGCCGTCTCGTAGACATGCCCCGCGATCACGAAATCGGCGCCATCTTCGGCCGCCCGCCGGGCGCCCTCGACATCGTGAACTGAACGGCCGATGAGCTGTCGGTCGCCAATCAGCGACCGGGCGTCGCGCACCGAGATTCCTGATTCGCCCAGTTGCACGCCCTGTGCCCCACTGATGAGCGCGACATCGACGCGATCGTTGACAAAAAGCGATGCATCGCCAGCTGCCAGTCGCAGCGCGCGAGCCGCTTCCACCAACTCGCCGGCCGGAAGATCTTTTTCGCGGAGATGAACCGCATCGACGCCTCCCGCCACGGCACGCTCGATTACGGTGGGCAATGCGCTGAGATCGCACAAACGCCGATCGCTGACGAGATGTAAGCGCGGGATTGCCGTCGCGATCATGAACGCGTGCGCCGCGCACCATCGACGACGCCACGGAGTTCGCGCGCCGCGGCCGCGATATCAGCGGCGGAGACGATCGACGAGATGACCGAAACCCCGGCCGCGCCCGCCTCAATGACCGGTGCCGCGTTCGCTGCCGTGATCCCGCCGATGCCGACGACCGGAATCGACACGGCGCGCGCAACCTCAGCGATGCGTTCGATTCCGACCGCCTCGCCCGCGTCCGACTTGCTCCTCGTCCCGTAGACCGGTCCGACACCCAGATAGTCGGCGCCGAGACGTTGGGCGTCGATTGCTTCATCGAGCGTCGGCGGTGAATAACCGATCAGCATCCGGTCGCCAACGATCCGGCGTGCGACGTCGACCGGCAGGTCTTCTTCGCCGAGGTGGACGCAATCGGCATCGAGCGCAAGCGCGAGGTCGATCCGGTCATTGACGACGAAGAGGACGTCAGATTTGGCACAGATCACCTGTATCTCACGTCCAACGTTAAGCGCCTCGCGCAGCGTGCCGCTCTTCCAGCGGAGCTGGATGGCCGTGGCGCCACCAGCGATGGCCGCTTTCACGACCTCGCGCTCATGCCGGCCACGCGCCAGGCCGCGATCAGTCAGCACATAGAGCCGGAGGGATTCGGGCAACCGCGCCCGCCAGTTCATCGTCTCCTTGCTCATCAAGCGCTACCGCACAACGCCTTCGAGCGGGCTGCTGGCCGAGGCGTAGGCGAGTTTCGGAATGCGTCCGGCGACGTAGGCCATTCGACCGGCGTCCAGTCCCATGCGCATCGCTCGCGCCATCGCCGCCGGGTTGGCGGCCTTGGCGATCGCGGTATTCACGAGGCAAGCATCAGCACCGATCTCCATCGCCAACGCCGCATCGGAGGGTGCGCCGATGCCCGCATCAACCACCACCGGCACCGTCGCCTGCTCGATGATGATCTGGATCTGCCGGTAGTCCGGTATCCCCTGACCCGAGCCGATCGGCGAAGCGAGCGGCATCACCGTGGCGGTACCAACCTCCTGCAGCTTTTTGGCGAGCACCGGATCGGCATTGATATACGGAAGCACAACAAAACCCTCGTCAACAAGGACTTTCGCCGCCTCCAGCGTGCCGATTGGGTCCGGCAACAGGTACTTGGCGTCCGGAATTACTTCGAGCTTGATCCAGTCGGACAGGCCCATCGAACGTGCGAGCCGCGCCACGCGGACGGCCTCGTCCGCGGTCTGGCAACCGGCGGTGTTCGGCAGAATCTTGTAGCGCTTCCAGTCGACGTCTTCCAGGATACTGCGGCTCTTCGGATCATCGAAGTCAATCCGGCGCAGAGCGACCGTGATCATCTCGGCATCGGCCGCCTCGAAGGCCGCGAGCATCTCTTCAGCGTTGCGGTATTTGCCGGTTCCCAGGATAAGTCGCGACGAAAATTCGCGTCCCGCGATAACGAGCGGCGCGTCCACGAAGCCGTTTGGTGACTGCTGCATTACTTGACCTCCGTCGCGTTCCCGGCGCCCGCCGGACGCCAGAGTTGATAGAAATGGTGAACCGGCGAATGTCCGGCTCCAACTTCATACGAATTGAGCAACGCACCATACAGGTACTCTTTGGCGTCGCTGATCGCCTCCAGCGCTGAGCGGCCCGACGCCAGCCGCGCAGTGATCGCCGCCGAGAAGGTGCAGCCGGTACCGTGTGTGTTGCGCGTCTCAACGCGCAGCGACGACAGACGCTCGACATGAGCGCCATCGAAGACGATATCGACCGCATCGCCCTCGCGATGACCGCCCTTTACCACGACGACACGCGCGCCGCGCGCATGAATTGCCCGTGCCGCCTCGATCATGTCCGCCTCGCTCTGAATCTCGCGACCGGCCAGCACTTCCGCCTCCGGAATGTTCGGTGTCACGATGAACGTCAGCGGCAGCAGAAGCTTGAGAACGGCATCGACTGCGTCTTCGCGAAGCAATCGATCACCACTCTTCGCGATCATCACCGGATCCACGACGACATTCTGCATGTCGTAGCGCTCAATACCGGCCGCCACTTCCGCCACGATCTCCGCTGAGGAGAGCATGCCCGTCTTGACCGCGTCGGCGTCGATATCGCTCATGACGGCATCGATCTGCGCGCGCACCATCTCGGGCGGTGGCTCGACCACAGCCAGCACCTCGCGAGTGTTCTGTGCCGTTAGTGCGGTAATGACACTCATTCCGTATACGCCGAGCGCCGCGAACGTCTTCAGATCGGCCTGAATACCGGCGCCGCCACCGGAATCGGAACCGGCGATGGTGAGCGCCTTCGGATAGCGAGACTGAACCAAACCGTCGTCCTCCAACTTGGCACGCACAATCGAGAAAAAACAAAAACCGCCGACCCTCAAACGGTTCGGCGGCACCTGGCTGACGTTTTTCCCGTTGCCGTCCCTTCGCTGGTATTAACCAGATCAGGTTCGGAGGGTTGGCGAGTTACCTCACACTCTCAGCGCCGCGCGCACCCCTGGCAACCGTTTGATAAAAGCATATCATGAACCGGCAGGAACGCTCAACCGGCGGCGACCGTGCATCCGACGGCGTCGTTGACAGCGATTAACCGGCCCATCTATAGTCGTGCGGCGATCGTGACGACGAATCGCCGTGCAACGACGCACCCGACATACCGCACGCCTGACGCGCGCTGAGGAGGACCAGTTAGTGGTGACGGATACCCAGGCCAAAAGCGACATGATCCGCGCACAATTTCCGGCCGTGTTGAAGAATGCCTATCTCAATACCGGCACGTTCGGGCCGCTACCCCAGGTGACCGTCGATGCGCTCCTCGATCTCCATCGCAAGGAGCTCGAAGAGGGCCGTCTCGGTATGGAGAATTTTGTGCGCGCGGGAGAAATCAAGAACGACGCGCGCGCCGAGTTCGCCGAGGTCTTTGGCTGCGACCCGGCAAACGTAGCACTCACGCGTCACACGACCGACGGCATGAACATCGCGGTCAACGGTCTCAACTGGCGACCGGGCGACGAGATCATTTTGAGCGACATGGAGCACCCCGGCGGGCAGGCTCCGATTTACAACGTCGCGCGCCGCTACGGCGTCACGGTACGCACCGCTCGGATTGGTGACGGTACCGGCGACGTCGTTGGTGCCTTCGAGAAGCTCATCTCACCACGAACACGCCTCCTGCTCATCTCGCATCTTACCTGGAATACCGGCACCGTCCTGCCACTGGCTGACGTCGTCGCGATGGCCCACCGGCACCACGTTCTCGTTGTCTCCGACGCCGCGCAATC
>CALAGB010000316.1 GCA_937891245.1 uncultured Thermomicrobiales bacterium
AAGCGCTTCCTGCCGATGTATGCGATTCTGGAGACGCTGGCGGCCGGCAACGCCTCGACCGGACAGTTGACGCAGATTCAGACGCACGCCACCGGCATCATCGCCTACCTCGGTAACGAGGAGCAGAAGCGCCGCATTCTCGGCGATGTCGTGGCGCGCGGCGCGCTCGTCGCCTCCTGCGGCAGCGAAACCGATCCGCGAGCGGCGGCATCCGATAAGGCGCGGGCCGAGTTGCAGGCGGTCGAGGGTGGTTTCCGGCTCAACGCCATGAAGTTCTTTGGCTCGCTGGCACCCGCCGCCGACTACTACGTCGTCTACGTCATGGCGCCCGGTTCGCAGATGATGGCCGATGGCTATACGGTTGTGGTCGTCTCCAAGGATGATCCAGGCGTCTCGGTCGAGGACAACTGGGACGTGATGGGGATGCGCGCCACGATCAGCTGGAGCCTGATCCTGAAGGATGTCTTCGTGCCGTGGGAGAACGTGCTCGGCCAGCCGGGCGACTGGGTGCAGCACGATCCGCGCACCTTTACCCTCGCCTACTGTGCCAACCACCTCGGCACGGCGCAGGGCGTCTTCAATTTCGTGCTCAGCTACCTCAAAGAGCGCCCCTTCCTGATGAACGACGATGTCATCGCCTTCACCGTCGGCGAGATGGACTCGGCCCTGCAGGCGACGCGCACGTCGATGTGGTACGCCGCCTGGCTCTGGGAGCAGGGCCGCTGGGAGGAGGCCGAGATGGCCTCGATGCGCGCGCTGCACACCTCGAAGCAGATGGCGTTGATGGTGACGAGCAAGGCGTTCGATGTCTGCGGTGCGCGGGCGGCATTCCGGCATCTGCCGGTCGAACGCGCCTTCCGCGACGTGCGTACCTTCTCGCTCCACTTCCGCGAATCGCAATTGCTGCGGATGCTGGCGGAAGCCGATCTGGGCGGTAAGTTCCATTCGAAGGAGAAGTACGGCCCGCGCATCGGCCGCCAGTCGTGGCAGGCGCTCGGCGCCGACGTGCCCGATTTCCTCAAGATTGCCGACTGAAGGAGGGATCGATGCCGGACGTTGAGCAGTTCTATGACTATCTGAAGCCGCTGCAGGATGAGATGATCGAAGAGCTCGGCACCTACGTGAAGTGCGAAAGCGGCTCGCGCGAGAAGGATGGGGTCGATCGCGTCGGCCATCTGCTCAGTGCCGCCTTTCGCGAGCTTGGTTTCGATATCGAACGCATCTCCGAGACGGAATGCGGTGATCACTTGGTCGCCAAGCGCATGGGGCAGGGGCGCGGGCGCTTGCTCGCTTTGATCCATCTCGACACAACCTGGCCGAGCGGTTCGATCGACGAGAACCCGTTCCGCGTCGAGGACGGCAAGGTCTATGGCCCCGCCACCCGCGATATGAAGGGAGGCTGGGTCGTGCTCCTCTGGGCGCTGCGCGCCTTGCGTGCCGCCGGTTGGGACGGCCTGGCCGAGACGACCGTCTTCATGACCGGCGACGAGGAGCTGGGCAGCCCGCAGGGCCGGCCCTGGATCGAGAAGGAAGCTGAGCACGCCGATTGGGCGCTCGTGATGGAGCCGGCGCGCGACAACGCCTCGATGGTCACCAGTCGCGGCATGGTCGGCGCCGTCTACTTCGAGGTGCGCGGCGTCGCGATTCACACCACCATGCGGCAAAACGGCGGAGCCAGCGCCATCCTGGAGTCGGCGCACAAGATCCTGGCGCTGGAGGCGCTGACCGACGTCGAGCGCGGCATACTGGTCAGCGTCGGGCTGATCGAGGGCGGCACGGCGCGACAGATCATGCCCGATCGCGTTCACATGAGCATCGATGTGCGCGCGCCGGGCGTCAATGAAGCCGACGAGGTGATGTCGAAGATCACCGAGATCGCCGGGCAGACGGCCGTGCCGGGCACCAGCACGATCATGACCGGCGGTATCACGCGCCCGGCATTCGAAGCGACTGAAGCGTCGAAACGGATGCTGGCGCTGGCGCAGCGTAACGGGCTCTTCTTCGATCAGACGATCGAGGGGATCTACGTCCGTTCCGGCTCTGACGGCAATTTCACCGGCGCCAAGGGCGTGCCGACGCTCGACGGCCTCGGCCCGGAAAGCAGTGGCGATTCCGGTCGCGGCGAGCACATCGTCATCGAATCGCTGCCGCGCCGCGCCGCCATCCTGGCCGCGGTGATCGCCGGGCTGCCGGGGTTGCTGGATGAGGACAAGGGCAAGTAGATGAAGCAATGGCCGAACGGCGTAAAGTGCGTCGTGCTGATCACGGTCGATTCGGATGTGACCGGCAACGAGATTGGCAAGGGGCTCGATCCGGATGGCGCCCACGCACTCGGCGCCTATTCGGCCAAGCGGGGTCTGCCCCGTCTCCTCGATATCTTTGCGCGCCAGCAGATTCCGGCGACGGTCTTCTTCGGCGGCTACGATGCCGAACAGAGTCCGGAACTGGTGCAGCGCATCATCGCCGAAGGGCACGAAGTCGCGGCACACGGTTATTTGCACGAGAGTTGGGATGTCTCGCTGCAGGAGGAAGACCAGCTGCTGCGCAAGACGCACGAGATCATCACGCGTATTGCCGGTACGCCGCCGCTCGGCTGGCGTAGTCCCGGTGGTCAGAAGAGCGCTCAGACGTTGGCCGTGCTGCGGGAACTCGGCTACCTCTACGATTCAAGCGATAAGGATTACGATGGGCCGTATCCGGCCGTCGTCCGCGGTGAGCCGTCCGACGCCATGGTCGAGATTCCGAACATCACCTCGACACTGGATGACTATTATATGTATGACAACGGGGCGGCCTCGACAGATGAACTCCTGCGGCTCTGGAAAGAGGAGTTCGACGCACTCTATCACACAGCCGGCTATTTCATCACGACCTGCCATTCGCGTTCCGGTCGCGGCTCCGGACTCCCGGCACGCGCGCGCGTGCTCGACCGTCTGATCGACCACATCAAGCGCTACCCCGATGTCCAGTTCAGTCGTCTGAGCGATCTGGCGCGCTGGTGTCTCGATCCGGCACACGGTTTCATGAATCCGGCGACGCGCTTGGGAGGTCGGAAATGAGTACGCATCTCGCCGCGAGCGAACCGTTCGTCTGGCCCGAGGGTGTGCAGGCGGCAGCCAGCGTGACCGTCAACTTCGCCGGTGAAAGCGTCGAGCACCGCACGATGGACCTACCGCTCTGGGGCCGTAACGCGCACGGCCGCTACGGCGCGCAGCAGGGTGTCTACAACCTGCTCGATCTCTTCGCTCGCTACAGCGTCAAAGCGACCTTCTTCATCGGTGGCTGGGACGCCGAACGCTATCCCAAGGCGATGACGGCGATCGACACCGCCGGTCACGAGATCGCCGGTCAGGGCTACCTGTACGAGGATTTTTCGCAACTCTCACCCGACGAGCAGCGGATGGCGCTGGAGTTGAGCGATTCGGCCCATGAGCGCGTCTTTGGTCGCAAGCCGCTCGGCTTCCGCGCGCCCGATCGCCTGATGTCGCGCGACACCCGCGCCCTGCTCGCCGAACGCGGCTACCGCTACGACGCCAGCTACTGCGACGACGACCAGCCGTACGCTGTCGATTTCGATGACCAACGCCTTGCCGAACTGCCAATCCACGAGCCGTGGATCGACAAGCTGTACTATGAGAAGTACCGCACCGCCCGCGTCGTGACTGACTCCTTCCTCGACGAATTCGACGCCACCTACGCCATCGGCGGCCTCTTCAGCCTCGCCATCCATCCGCGCGGCGACTACGGCTCCGGCCGCGGTGCTCGCGTCCGCGCCCTCGAACCGGTCTTGCGTTCCTTCCAGGAACATCCGCGGCTGTGGCTGGCGACCTGCGGCGAGTTGGCGGATTGGGTGCTGCGGTAGGAGAGACAGAATATCTCGCGTGACCCGCTCGCGGGTGCCCCGGCAGAGAGCGCAGAGTTTTGGATGGTGGGATGGTCTGGGTCATTGTCGGCGGGATATTCCTGATCGGGCTTCTTATTGGCGCCATACTCCGCTCGTACTGGGCGCTCTTGCTTCCCCCGGTGCTCACCGCACTCTGGATCGTCCCTTTCCGACGTGCGACGGACACTGAACCCGAAGTGACATGGTTCTGGGCCTATGTCGCGATAGTCATTCTCTATATGCTTCCTGGACTCGTCGGCGTCGCGGTCGGCCTCGTGGTTCGGCGCAGGGCTTTCTGAAGCCGATTTCTCAACTCTATCTTCATCTATGTCACTTATGTTACTCAGCGTAGCATCGAGACTTGCCGTCTCAATGGCATAATACTCCGCGATCGAGTGCGCGGCGATGCAGTCGAACGAGTAATGGGACGTGGCAAGTTTGACGGTGAGCAGTTTTTGCTTCGCACCGGATTCGCATGGTGACGATCCGATTGTTTCAGTCGCCTCACTTGGTGACGAGGACGGACTGTGGCTTGGCAACGTTGCCAAGCCACAGTCCGTCCATTTATTTCAGCCTAGTAGAATGCGCAAGCGTCGCCCCAATCGTAATAGGTGCCGCCACCACCCTCCCAGAAGGTGGAAACCCAGCGCGAATTCGTGTATTGGGCAGCCCAGACGTCGATATATTGATTCTGCGAAAGACTCGTGTCTGGACCGTTGGTGACCAGCGCTCCAGGTCCGCAGTTGGGTATGTTTTCGGATAGTTCGACGTGGCCGGTGACGGTGAAACTGGCCCAATTCTGATAGGAGGCGTAGATCCCTGCTTGGCCTTG
>CALAGB010000317.1 GCA_937891245.1 uncultured Thermomicrobiales bacterium
CACATCGGCTACATGACCCAGGCGGCCGCGCTCTATCCCGATCTTTCGCTGCGCGAGAACCTCAACTTCTTCGGCGCGCTCTACGACGTGCCGCCAGGCGAGCTGACCGCCCGGATCGAAGCGATCGCGGACGAGGTCGGACTGAGCGACCGACTCAACAGCCAGCTCCAAACGTTCAGTGGCGGCATGCGTCAGCGCGCCTCGCTCGCCTGCGCCCTGCTGCATCAGCCGGCACTGCTCATTCTCGACGAACCGACAGTCGGACTCGATCCGGTGCTGCGACGGAGCTTCTGGCAACGATTCCGCGAACTGGCCGATGCCGGCCGCACCTTGATTGTCTCCAGTCACATCATGGACGAGGCCGAACGCTGCGACGAACTCGCGTTCCTGCGCGATGGTCGCCTGCTCGCCACCGGCACCCCCGACGCGTTGCGCGCTCAAACCGGCTATCAGAATCTTGAGGACGCCTTTCTGGCGCTGGCCGACGCGTTGCCTGCCGCGGCGAACGGAGGCCATCGTTGAGCCGCCGTCGCGTACTGGCGCTGGCAACGCGCATCGTCAAGCAATTCCGGCGCGACCGGCGCACGCTCATCCTGATGCTCGTCGCGCCCATTCTAGTCATCTCGCTGCTCGCCTATATCTATCGCGGCGCCACCCACCATATTTCTCTAGCGATCGTCAACAGTGAGGCCAACCCGGTCGCGACGCAAATCGTCACCGGCCTTACCGCCAGCCAGTCGTTAAACGTGAAGACGATGAGCGCGGCCGATGCCACACGCGCCATCAAGCACGACGACGTCGACGCGGTGCTGACGCTGCCGGACAATCTCTCGCTCGCCGGACCCACGCCGCAGACGCTGACCGTCACGCTCGAAGGCTCGCAGCCGAACACCTCCAGCGCCGTCCTCAACGCGCTCAACCAGGCGCTGCCCACCACGATCGTCAAGGCGCTTAATCCGGCCGGGGTGCCGCTCACGCTCAACCCCGTCTTCCTGCACGGCGGACCGCAATTCGATCAACTCGACTACTTCGCGCCGACCTTCATCGGTTTCTTTGCCTTCTTCTTCGTCTTTCTGCTCACCTCCGTCTCATTCCTGCGCGAGCGGATCCAGGGGAGTATCGAGCGGCTGATGGTGTCGCCGCTCAGTCGCGCCGAAATCGTGCTCGGCTACATGCTCGGCTTCGCCGTCTTCGCGGCGCTGCAGTCGATCGTCCTGGTGCTTTACTGTGTGTACGCCATCCACATCCACTATACCGGTCATATTCTGCTCGTCTTCTTTTTCACGCTCCTGCTGACGATCGGCTCGGTCAACATGGGCATCTTCCTCTCGACCTTCGCACGTACCGAGCTGCAAGTTGTTCAGTTCATTCCGATCGTCATCACGCCGCAAGGCCTGCTCTCCGGCATCATCTGGCCGCTCTCGTCGCTGCCTGGCCCGCTGCGTATTCTTGCCCACGTCATGCCGCTCACCTACGCCAACGAGGCGTTACGCGGCGTCATGATCAGTGGTGACCAACTCGGGGCGCTCTGGCTGCAAACCGGCGTTCTCGTTGGCTTCGCCGCGCTTATGGTGCTTCTGGCCGCTTCGACGCTTCATCGAGAGATTGCATGAACCGACACAGAACCACGCTTGCCGCCGGCACGACCAATCCGGCCAAGGTGACCGCCATCACACGCATCGCGCGCAATCTTCGCGGCTGGACGCAGATCATCCCGGTCGATGTCGATATCGCGATTCCGGCCCAGCCTTGGGGCGATGACGAGACGGCGCACGGCGCGCTGGCCCGCGCCGAAGCGGCACTCGCCCAGACGGATGCCGACTACGGTGTTGGTCTCGAATCCGGACTGGTCGATGGCCCGGGAGAGCGCATCTACGTCATCTCCTGGGCCGCCGTCGTCGATCAAGCTGGCAAGCGCGGCTTCGGTAGCAGCGAACGCTTCGCCCTGCCCACCGAACTCAACGCCGCGCTGCGCTCCGGCGCCGAACTCGGCCCGCTTCTCGATGCGCATTTCGGTACGTCCAAACTCGGGCAACATCGGGGCGCTGTCAGCCTCTTCAGCGCCGGTCGTCGCGAACGCGCCGATATCCTCTCCCTCGCCCTCCTCCACGCCTTCCTGGCACTCCTCGAGCCATGGCGCGATACACACAGCTAAATGGCAGTACACTCGTGTCCGGTTGGGAAAAGTGATTATTCAACGGGGAGAATCGATGGAGATGAGCGACGAAGCGACGCGGGATAGCTGGAACGCCGGGTTGTACGATAACAAGTTCGCCTTCATCTGGGAGTACGGTTCGAACCTGATCGATTTGCTCGATCCGCAGCCGGGTGAAACGATCCTCGACATCGGCTGCGGCACCGGCCATCTGACCCATGCCATCGCCGAGCGCGGCGCAAACGTTATCGGTACCGATTTCTCGCCTGCCATGATCGAACAGGCACGCGCCAACTATCCCGATATCCGCTTCGAGGTCGCCGACGCCTCGGACTTCACGCTCGCCGAGCCGGTCGACGCCATTTTCTCCAACGCTGTTTTCCACTGGGTGCGCGATCAGGAGGGCGCCGCCGCCTGCGTCGCCCGCGCGCTCAAGCCGGGCGGGCGGTTCGTCGCGGAATTTGGCGGCAAGCGCAATGTCGGTCAGATCATCGCGGCGGCGATCGACGCGATGCGTGAGGCGGGCTACCCCGACGGCGCCGCGCGCAATCCATGGTATTACCCGAGCATCGCCGAGCACACCACGCTGCTCGAACGGCATGGGCTCGAGACGATCTCAGCCGTCCTCTTCGACCGCCCGACCCTGCTCGACGGCGGTGCGGCGGGCCTCGCGCTCTGGCTCGAAATGTTCGGAGATTCCTTTTTCGCGGGCATCACTGAGACGGATCGCCAGAAGATCGTCGCCTCAATGGAGCAGCGCCTGCGTCCAGCGCTCGTTCGCGACGGCTCATGGTACGCCGACTACCGGCGTCTTCGGATCGTCGTCCGGCGCCCCTCGCAGGATGGGCGGTAGTGCCGTGCGCTGCCTGGCAGAGCTGGTGCGATCCAGACGGTAGCCTTCAGGCAATTGCGCCCGCAAGCGAGCCACCGTCGCATCAATGTCGGCATCCGCCGGAGCGACCAGCACCAACGACACCATGTGCGCTTCGACGCCCGCTTCCTCGCGCTGCGCGAGATCACGTCGCAACACGTTGAGGGGATACGCGAACAACGCCCCGGCAACGATCGCGATACCAAGCGCCGGACTGAGCGCCGACGCCATGTTTGGACCATGGCTCACCCCGAGGACCGCCGAGATGACCCGGTAAATCACGATCGCCAGACTGACAAGGATCGCGACCAACGACGCCGCCAGCGTCGCGTAGAGGTAGATACGTCGCGTCATCGCACCACGCTCGGCCGCGGCATGTTCGGCCAGGCGCTGCTCCGCGCTACTCCACTGCCAGAGCCAGGCCGCAGCACCAACAAGCGCGAACGAACCAAATCGCGCCACATCATCGCGCCAGAAGAGGCTCGATACGCTCACCGTGCGCGTCCCACCGAAGAGCAGGTCGATGAGGATGCCGAGCACCCAGGCCAAGCCAACGCCGGTAAAGGCCAAGCCCACCAGCGCGACCAGATAGGTGTAGACCCGGCGGAGCGAAGCCGCGAGCGGAGCCGATGCTTCCTCGGGCGTCATACCAACGACGACGAGCCGATGGTAGATCCAAAAACCGGCGAACGGGATCGCAACGACCAGCGGCTCGAGGATCGCCCGAGTCCAGCCCTCCCGATTGGCGAGTCTTGGAACATCGAGGATCCAGCGCAGCACCATGTCGAGGCTCAAACTGACACCACGCAATGTAAACAGCACGCTGATAAAGACGACCACATAGACGTAGAACCAGCGCAACGCCGAACGTCGCTCGCTCACCCCGAGCCAGTCGGCACGAGTCAACGTTCGAAGGGAAAGCGACCAGCAAAGTCCCCAGAAGCCCAGCCCGACCAGCGATCTGGCTGCCGCGCTACTCAGCGGATCCGCCCACCAGCGGCCCGCGGAGACGACCGCTCGCGTACCAAACAGTGCGTCGTCCAGCACCCGTAGGAGGTCGGCTACGCCAAAGAGCAGGAACATCGCACCAATAAAGGCCACTGCATAGAGGTAGAGGCGCGGTAACCAGGCGGCTTCGTCTTCGAGCGGGCCGGCACGCGTATCGCGCCGCCGAACCGACGCATGGTACGCGATGACCGCGCTGGACACGAGGAAGACCGCGATCGACATACCATGCTCATACGTATCTCCGCTGGTCGCCGTTGCGCTGAAGAGCGTATTGAAGAACCAGCGAAGGAGTTCCACCGCGCTGGCGATGACACTCGTGAGCGGTGCGGCCATCACCAGCGTCAGGTATAACGCACGCAACGCGGAGGTCCGCTCCGCTTCTCCGTCGCTGCCCGGGCGATGGACCGCCCGTTCCGCAAGCCACCAGTGAAACAGCCAGATTGGCAACGCCACGATGAGCAACGCGGCGTAGAGTGAGACTTCCCGTCGCACCGACTCCGGTGATTGAGTCCTGACCGACGTACCGACGGCCTCGCTGATACGCATGAACGCCAGACCGAGCAGGTTGGAAAGACCGATCGCAACCATTCCAAGACTGACGGCAGCGATGAAGTAGACGTAGAGCCTACGGGCAATCAGCATCTTGCCATCCTTTCGTCAGATCGTTCAGTTACGAACGAGTCGAATGGTCGGCTATTTTAAAAGTTCCGGTGGCACAGGCGCGGTACCGAGCAAGAGTTCGTCAATTTTCCAAGACCATTTTCTTGAATCATCGGCACCGTCTGTTCATCTGAGAAGTGGTCAAAGTCAAGTCCCGACCCACCGCTGTGCTCGATCGTCAGGTGCAGAAGAACAATGGAACCCTGGTGTTCCACCTTTCCGATGACTATGCGCTGGTTGTCATTGATCGGGTCGTGCGCGGATGATCTCGCCTGCGTCACGTACTGGTCCAACGTGAGCTGACGCTGGGCTCCCGTCGAAAAGGAGCGGTAAGCTTCGTTGAAGTCACGCGAGTTGTATGTATCAACGTAATGCTGGAACGCTGCTTCTGGTGAGTTGGGTGCGAAATGGCTTTCTTTTGGCGAAAGGGCCAGCGCAACAATCACCGCGCCGATGACAAGCACGACCACGGCAATCGCGATGATGACTACTGAGCGTGCTGGCCCTTTCACGTGCTTCGTTCTTCCTGTGATACGCAACTCACGGCCAATTCCCCTCACCATCAAGATACTCCTGCAGAAGTGCAGCAACAATGTGATATCAAGGAGAAGAAGTTACAGTAATGCGACAATTTTTGGGTGCCATCCTGGGTGATCGCGCAAAGGATGAACGAGCACCGATGGTTGGCATACGATACGAGCCGCCGGCAAAAACGATGGCAGGAAACGGTCACGTTTGTGTTGGTGTGGTCGGGGCGCGGTGTCGCTTCTCAGTCAGTGCCAATCGACACGATACGCGTGTCCTCAATGTGCCACTCGAGTTCGACGCGTTCGCCCGGCGCGTAGTGCCGTATGCTGTGGCGCAGCGGCTGCTTGAGCGTGAGTCGCAGTCCAGGCGCAGTTTCGAGGACGTAGCGTCGGACCTCGCCGATGAACATTCCCTCGCGCACCGTGGCGCTAAGCCGGTTCAGGGACGCTGGCGACTCCGAAGTCCGGTTGTCGGCAAAGCTCAGCTTCTCCGGCCGCACAGCTAAGACAACCGCCATCCCGCTCGTCACATCATTGCGCCCGACCGCGGAGATGATATCGTCTCCGACACGCACCGCGTTGACTCCAGCGCCGCCATCCAGCGCCGTTCCTTCGAGAAAGTTCGATTCGCCGATAAACCCGGCCACGAAGCGGCTGTTCGGCCGGTCATAGAGGTCGATCGGGCTGCCGACCTGTTCAATCCGCCCCTGGTTCATGACCGCGATCCGGTCCGACATCACCAGCGCCTCTTCCTGATCGTGAGTGACGTAGATGAAGGTGATGCCGAGTTCTTCGTGTAGGCGACGGATTTCGAGTTGCAGATTCTCGCGCAGCTGCTTATCGAGCGCGCCGAGCGGTTCGTCCATCAGCAGCACACGCGGATTGAAGACGATGGCCCGCGCCAATGCGATCCGCTGTTGCTGGCCACCGGACAGCTGCCGTGGATAGCGCCGTTGGTAACCGGGGAGCGAAACGATATCGAGCACGCCGGCCACCCGCTCGGCGATGCTCGCCTTCGAAATCTTTCGCTGCTTGAGTGGGAAGGCGATGTTCTCGGCAACCGTCATATGCGGGAAGAGCGCGTAATTCTGGAAGACCATGCCGATGTTGCGCCGGTGCGGCGGGGTGGCCACGATTGGCGACCCGTCGATATAGATCTCACGGGCGGTCGGCGTTTCGAAGCCGGCAATCATCATCAACGTCGTCGTCTTGCCCGACCCGCTCGGCCCGAGCAGCGTGATGAACTCACCCGGCTCGATTTCCAGCGAAACACCGTCGACCGCCACGACACGGTTGAAACGCTTGTCGAGCTTTTCCAGCCGCACCGAAGCACCGGTCCGTACCGGCCGGTCCGAGGCCACGCTCGCCGTTTCGCCTCGATCGTCTGCCGAATCGTGTTCCACCGGCCCTCATCGCCCTTCACTGCGCACGCCCGAGTGTGTCCGTTCTTTCTAACACGGTCAACGCTCACGCGCATGCTTGACAGCGATGCCGTCGTCACCTAGCGTGAATGCGTTCAGACATGCAATACGAGGCCGATTGTGCACCGGCGTCGACGAAAGGGGCATCGGTCATGGCAGTACACGACCAGGAGAAACAGTTCGCGCACGATTGGGTCGATCAGAACAGCGAGCGGATTTCGGCCTTCAACAAGCAGATTTGGGACTACGCTGAGCCTGCCTGGCGCGAATATCGCTCGGCGAAGGCGTATGTCGACCTGCTGCGCGGCGAAGGTTTTGACGTCGAAGAAGGCTCCGGTGACATGCCGACCGCCTTCGTGGCGACCTGGGGCGACGGCAAACCGGTATTCGGCACCTATGCCGAATACGACGCCGTGCCCGGCAACTCACAGGAAGTCGTGCCGGAGCGCAAACCACGCTCCGGGCTGCACCCCTGGACAGCCGGGCATACCGACCCACACTCGATGCTCGGCACCGCAGCCCTCACCGGCATCCTGGCGACCAAAGCAGCCATGGAGCGGTTCGGGCTGACAGGCACGTTAAAACTCTTCGGAGAACCGGCCGAGAAGGTCTGCGGTTCGAAACCGGTCCATGCCGCGAAAGGCTATTACGACGGCTTCGACGCCTTCATCGCCTACCACCCGCACGCCGAGAACACCAGCGTCTGGGATACGCAGTGTGGCTCCTACTGGAGCGCCGTCTTCACCTTCGAAGCGCTCAATCCGGAAACCTGGGTCGATTCGCGCATGATGCCGTCGAGCGGCTCACACGCCGCCGCGCGCTGTCCCGGTGCCATTGACGCGCTCTGCCTGATGTACACCATGACCAAGTACACGAAAGAGGCGATGTTCCCGCACACCGGCACCTGGACGCTCAACGAGTTCGTGATGGCAGCCGGCGACGCGACCTCGGACAACCTGCCGCCGCGCTTCAGCCAGATCCAGTACTCCTGGCGCGCTCCAACCCTCGCCATCCAGCAGCAGATCTACAACGTGCTCGAAAACAACGCGCGCAACGCCGCCGCCACGACCGGCTGTCAGGCATCGGTGCGCTGGGTCACTAAAACCCGTGTCGGTCTCACCAACCACGTCATGGCCGACCTGACTTATCAAAACCTGGAACTGGTCGGGCCACCGAAGCTGAGCGAGGAAGCGCGCGAATTCGGTCGCAAGATTCAGGAAAACCTCGGTCTCACGCCGATGGACAACCCCTTCGTCGCCAGTTGCGAGCAGTTGACCGAGCCCAGGGAACACGAGGCGCACCTGCGCCAGGGTCTCCCGGCCTGGCAGCTCAACTTCACGTCCGATGATTATGTCGACTACACCTGGCACGCACCGTCTGTACGCTTTTTCACCGGCCGCCCGACACTCCGGGCGCCGGAAGGCGGCTACGACTATCCTGCCTGGGCGTACAACGCCATCGGCGGCCTGCCGGCAGCGGTCGACCCCGGCCTCTTTGTCGCCGGCAAGACGATCGCCGGAACCTTCCTCGACCTGATCACGCAGCCGGAGTTGCTCAAGCAAGCGCAGGACGAATTCAACGAGCGCACCGGCGG
>CALAGB010000318.1 GCA_937891245.1 uncultured Thermomicrobiales bacterium
CGGGCAGATCGAGATCGGGATGAAAGCCGGCGCCCACACTCCCCTGCACGCAGTGAACCGGCCACGGCCCGCCGAATTCAGCGAAGTGTTGTGATTGGCGCGGGTGCCAGTCACGCGAGGCGAACACCGGCCGTCCCAGCGCTCGAAAGCGCACCGCGTAGGCATTGAGCAGCGGCACCACCTGATCGCCTTCGCGAACGGCCAGCGCTCCACCCGGACAAAAATCGTTCTGCACATCCACGATCAAAAGCGCTGAGTGCTGAGTTGCCATCCGTCGACCGTCCTTTCACGAACTTATCGCCTCACCAACATTATCTCGCGCCGAGACGCACACCGTTTCGATTCTCTACGCTGCCCCGGTTCGCGAAGAACGGTTCCTCGTCGAATGACGCGAAGATGGGAGGGCCGGAAAGACCCTCCCACGAGCAGCTACGCTGGTGTGTGCGAAAGAAGACAGGGGCTAAATGCTGACCGTTCTGCGCGGCTCGAACTGACGGTCGCGATTGACCTTGGCGCTAACGAAAGCCGTCAAACGCGGCATAATCACGAACGCCGTAATCGTGATGAACGCCCCAGCGATGACGTCAAGAATATAGTGATTGGCCGTACCGACCACCGAAAGCGCCATCAAGATCGGGTAGACGATACCGACGATCCAGTAGACCAGGCGCCGCCCCACCTGAATCAGGCCGATGCCGGAGAAGAGCGCAAAACCGACATGCAAGCTCGGCATCGCCGCGAACGGGTTATAGAGCATCGAGACGCTCTGCTGATCGTAATTGACCCCGCTATAGAGCTTCAACGTATCGACAAAGCCGGTATACGGAAAGAAGCGCGGCGGTGCCAGCGGAAAGAGAATGTAGATCGTCAGGCCCGTGCCGAGAATCAGCAAGAACGTATTGCGAATCATCGGATAGCGATCGGAATGGAAGAGATAAACCCAGATCGCGAACGCGATAACCGTCGCCAAATGCGTGTAGGCGTAGATGAAATTGAGAAAGTGGATGAGGCGCGGCTCGGTCATAAACCACGTCTGCAGTCCGATCTCGTGAAACAGCCCGAGCTTCTGCTCAACATGCATGACTTCGCGCGCATGACCAAAGGCAACCGCTTCCTTGCCGGCAGCGATCCCACGAGTCACCTCATAGGCCATGAAGAGCGCGACGATCAGACCGATTTCGGCGATTCCGTCGCGCACCCGCTCGATCGTATTCGTGTTCATGAGCATGTCGACACGCAACCGGCGTGATGTATTCATCGGCGCGTGCACTCCTTTCCCGGCTGGATAGCGCTGGCTCGCGAGTCAGCCGATCTGAAGCGAAACAGAACGAAGCCGATCGGCCTATGAACTCGTGGCCTGGTTGCTCCCTGTCCGACCGGACAGCTAGCGACCCAGCGGTGATCTCAACCGTGAATACGACGACGCGAATTCAATGCCGTCGTTATCATCCCTAAGTATAGCCTATCCGCGAATTGTCGCGGTTTTCGCCAGGACGTATACTTCGAATCCGTTATGTACGTACACTACCTTAGCCGAGCGGAGTTGACTATGGCCGGTGACCACTCGCTTCCCATCCCGACGATCGCGGCCACGATCAACGATTTTTTCGACGATCTTCGGCTCTCACCGCGCAGCAAGAAGACGTATCGTTTCGCGCTGGAGAAGTTCTGCGTCTTTCTCGACACCGGCTTCGGCCTGCCGGCGACCAGCACACCGGTCACCGAACTGAGCGAAGACCACGTGATCGATTTCATCGCCGCGCTCATGCCGGACGACATACGCTCACCCGAAGAGGTGTCGCAGATGCGAACGGCACAGACCAATCTAGCGGCAATACGCAAGTTTTATTCCTATTTGGCCTCGTACGATCTGCATCCGACGCTGTCGACCGAAAAGCTGCGCACACGCATCGCCGCCATGATGCCGCGCTTTACCCCACCGCCGCCCGACGTCCGCACCAGCGATCTCGATCAAATCGTGGAGTTCGTGCGGAACATGCCCCGCGACACGAACGCCGATAAAGAACTTCGTCGCCTCAAAATTCAGGCGATGATCCTCTTCCTCTATCGCACCGGCGTACGCGTCTCAGAGCTCTGCGCCGTGCGACGTCGCGATATTGATCTGGAAACGGGTGCGGCGCATGTCTATCGCGCCAAAGGCGGCAAGAGCCGAACCGTGCACTTCGATTCGGAAACGGCTCACGCCCTGGTGCGCTACTGGTCGGCCCGTGGCGATGCCGGCCGTGGTATCGGCGCATTGCCCGTCTTCAGCGGGCGCGATCGGGTCGGAACGCCCGGCGCGGCCATCAGCCCGCGCACGGTCGAACACATCGTCGGCGAACTCTGCACCCTGGCCGGCATCGAAAATCCGATCACGCCGCACTCATTCCGGCACGGCCTCGCGACCGAAATGGTCCGTCGGCGGGTACGCGAATCCACGGTCCAGACGATCCTCGGCCACGCCTCGCCAATCACAACGCGCATCTACGTACACAAAGTCGCGTTGGAAGTCGCCGAGGAATACCAGGACGCCTTCGGCGAATATCAACGCCCAGCTGGTTCGTAAGAACACCCGATTGTCGGACGATTCCCTCCCATGTCGAAGGCTCCCCAATTGTCATCCTGAGTACTCTGACCAACGTGCTGTATCTGGTAGGGGCAGCTCCCCGTGGCTGCCCCGGTGACCAACCGATCGGCTCGATGGCGCGCGACCCGGGCAGCCACGGGGGGCTGCCCCTACCGACGAACAGCTCGGACACCCGACCATACATGATGGGTCGAGTACTGAGCCGCCGCGAAGGATCTCTTCCCCGCGTCCCATCCACGTGATTGCCGTGGCACATCACAGGGCCCCGCTTGCGGGTATCCCTCGCGGCGGCCGAGGAAAACAAGGGACGGGAAGCGGACCGTTGGTAGGCCGTCGAGGAGGGATTAATTGGTGGCTGGATGCTCGGCATACCGTCGGATCATGGCGGCCGCCTGCGCGTGGAAGAGGCTGTTGGCCATGACGCGGGTGATGCCGGCCGCCTTGGCCGCCTGGAGCGCCGCGACATCTTTGTGCGGGCCAAAGGCGATCACCGGCACATCGGGAGCGTGCCAGTCATTCCAGTCAACTCCGACGCTCAGATCGATGACGCCGAGCGCGACGCTCTCGTCGCAGCAGGCTTCGATGAAGTCCGCCTGCATCTTCACGACGCGTGACTGAAAGCCGGCTCGCCGCACTTCGTTTCCGAGCTTGACCGAGAAAAACAGATCCTTCACCAGCGCGACAACGACCGGGGCGGCGTCCTGTTCCATGCCATTCACCTTCGCATTCCTTCGGAACGCCGTCCCAACCGAACTACGGCAACTCCAGCTCGTCGGCGATCTTGCGGGCCGCATGCAGCCACTGCTCATCGGTGTCGTCCGGTACGGAACAGCCGTTGGCTAGGATAAATTTGCGCCCACCCGTCTGGTGGATCGCATCCTCGGCTTCTTCGCGAATCTTTTCGACTGGACCGTTCGAGAGCGCACCAAATTCGTGCCAGCCGCCCATCAGGCACTTGCTGGTCAGCGATCGCACTTCGCGCAGGCTCGGCCCGGCCAGGCGATCGCTCCAGCTCATCACCTGCACCGGATAATCGAGCGTGTCGTCGATGTAGAGGTCCTGATTGCCGTGAACGTGCAGCACGTTGAACCAGCCGTCGCGGTTCCCCTGCAGGGCGAGGAGATCGTACGGACGGCCAAGCTCGCGATACTGCTCGCGCGTCATCTGCGCCGCGGTGCAGCCCTGAAGCGCGAAATAGACACCATCGGCGCCGGCGTCGATGCAGTCCTTGATGTGAATGCGCAGGTTTTCCGCGATCGTGGCGATCGCCTCGTGCACAACCGACGGATGCTCCTGCGCATGCTGGATGAAGAGATCATTCGTCTGGGCGAAATGCATCGCCTCGGAAATCGGGTTGTAGACCGTGACGATGATCGGCACATCGAAACCGACCAGCTCACGGAGCGCCCGCACAGCGGTGGCGCGCTGCGTGAAGAAGCGCGACTGATCCTTGTTAAGCGGCTCGAGCAGGCGCCAATCGTTCGGATCGCTGATGCTGCGGCGCGGGAAGGGATAGGCGATGTCGGGCATGATCTTGATGAAATCGAGATCGAACTTCTCCAGGAAGAAGCCGAGCGTCGCTTCGGCCATCATCCGACCCGAGCCTTCCGGCTGAAAATGATGCCAGAAGCAGACCGGAATCCTGTCTACCTCATCACCCTGGACCGCCGCGTAGACACGTTCAAACTTGGTCATCTCGTCCACGATCTGCACGGTACGGACCCCCCTTCGTCGTTCATTGCCATGGGCTACCGTTGAGTTGCGATGCACCGAAATGCGCGAATGGCCGTCTGGCGACCGCGCTGGCATCTTAGCACAGCGTTTTGTGTGATGCGCTTCTGACACCCGGAGCGGGGAGTCCGGGTGTCAGAGGCCAAAAGGGAGGGAATGGTTAGGGATGGGACGTCGGGCGGTGGGGACGCCCGCGAGCAATTCAGTGCTCTTCACCCTCTATAACCCTCGGCGACCCGAAAACGTTACACAGCCCCCTGTCATCCTGAGGCCGCAGCCTCAGGATGACAAGGAAGTGGTGACTCTACGCGGGAAGATCAGTGGGAGCCGGAGGCCGAGGCGACGTCGTCGGGGATGGCGAGCGAGACGACCGGGCGGCCGTCCGGATCGACGATGCTGATCTCGTCCGCTTTACCGTCCTGACCGAGATGCACGACGGCCAGTTGACCATCGGCCGTGACGACCATACCTGCGATCGTCTGGCCGCTCAGGATATGGCTCGTCACGCGCAACGAGGTCGTGTCGAGCACCCAGATACCGTCACCGGCCGCATGGCCCGAGGTCGACGTTGGCGAGACGAGGTAGAGCGAGCCGCCGTCCGGCGCAATGTTGACGCCCGGCTGAATCAAAATGCCAGCCTGTGCCGCTGGGGCGATTTCGCCGAGCAGCCAGTGTTTCAGCCGATCGAGCGGCGAGGGATTCGCGCTCTGCTGATCGGCCGTCGAGAAGACAGTCTGCTTCACGATCGCGCCGTTCGAGAGATTTACCTCGGCGATCTGCTGCGCGACGGTATTGACCGCGTAGAACGAGTGTCCATCGGGCGAGGCGACGCCATCGACATAAAGCGGATTTGCACCGGCCAGCGAGCTGAGATCGGTCAAGTGCGAGACGCTGCCGGAGAGCGGGTTCCAGGTGACAAGCGCCACATCCTGCGAGTTATCGGTCGGGGAGCAGAGACTGTAGCGGAGCGCACCGTTGTCCAACACGGGTCCCGTTTCACCACGATAGGGGATGAGGCATTGGGTGAGCGGGTCGTCCGGCGCGTTGGTGCGACGGAACTCCTCAACCGTGTCGAGCGAGGCGGCATCGAGCGTTGTCAGGCGATAGCCGGCGATCGTCGTCGATTGTACGACCTGTTCGGAGACGATGAGCTGTGTGCCATCCGGCGTGACATCGAGCTGCGCCCAAGTGCTATCGGCGGCGATCGCCCCCTGCAGCATCCGCTGTTGCAGCAGCTTACCGCTGAGCGGATCGGCCCGCGCGACCCAGGCGAGCCAACCCTGCCCGAGTTGACGCGCCCAATAGATGTAGACCGTCTTGCCATCCGGTGCGATCGCCAGAGCGGTCGCGATCGCTGGCTGATCGGTGCTGCCGATGAAGACCGAGGCG
>CALAGB010000319.1 GCA_937891245.1 uncultured Thermomicrobiales bacterium
ACGCAGCGGACTCGCCGGCAGATCGTGCCGAGTGAACGGACAGTTCAGGATGAAGCAGGTGAATGCACAATTTCCGCATGCCGACGCGCCTTTTGACGACGAATGCGGAACTTCCGTACCGGCGCTTCCGGTTACCTCCACCTGTTCCCTGTCCCAACGTACAGGCCACCACTGCCCACTGTTACACCGGCAGGTTGCACCGATGTCGGTAGGGTTAGAAGGCACTCAACGGTATCATCGAAACCGTGTTGCCAAATTGTCCAGACGCGACGACGGGTTCAGTTTGGGGTTGGTACGAGTAAAGGACGTGGAATGACTATGACGCTCGAACGACGGAACGCAGGAGCCACGATCGATCAGGCGGATGCCAAGACGTCAACGATCATTCAGGCGATCAACGTAACCAAGACGTACAACACCGGCAAGATGGAGGTTCCCGCGTTGCGGGGCGTCAACTTCACGGTCGAACGCGGCGAAATGGTTGCGATCATGGGGCCGTCCGGTTGCGGCAAGACGACATTGCTCAACTGCCTGTCTGGCCTCGATACGATCGATGGCGGGCAAATCCTGATCGCCGGCACCGACCTGGCCACGATGTCCGATGGTGCCCGCACGACGTTCCGCGCGCAGGAGATGGGCTTTGTCTTCCAGTTCTATAACCTGCTGCCGGTTCTGAACGCCGTGGAGAATACCGAACTTCCACTGCTCGTCAGCGGGGTCAAGCCGAAGATCGCTCGCGAAATGGCGATGAAGACGCTAACCCAGGTTGGATTGGGTGACCGCGGTGGGCACAAGCCGGCCGAACTTTCGGGCGGCCAGCGCCAGCGTGTCACGATCGCCCGTGCCCTCGTCAACGATCCGTCGATCGTCTGGGCCGACGAGCCGACCGGTGACCTCGACAGCGAAACGGCCGACGAAGTCCTGGCGCTGATGCGTGAGCTGAATGAAAAGAACAAGCAGACATTCGTCGTCGTGACACACGATCCGCGCATCGGCGCGATGTGCGATCGCATCATCCGCATGCAAGACGGCCGCATCATCGACGACGGTCTGAGCGCCTCCTAGCCCGGATCAATTGAGGAAAGGAACCCACGAACGTGCAAGAGATGTTCGGCGTCTCGATGACCTCAATTATGATCGTGCTCTTGATCCTTCTCGCGATCTGTCTGAGCAGCGGTCTCTGGGTCCTGTGGCGCCAGCGTGTTATTTTCAAGCTGGGTATGCGCAACATTCCCCGGCGGCCGGCGCAGACGGCGCTGATCATCATCGGTTTGATGCTCAGCACCCTGATCGTCTCAGCCGCGCTCACGACCGGCGATACGCTCAACAACACGATTACCGGCGCCGTCTACGACACGCTCGGTAACGTCGATGAACTCTTCGTCTACTCACCGGTCAACAAGGATTCCACGGACACATCGATCGGCTCGAACAATTTCTCGCAGGACGTCGCCACGACGCTGCGTGACAAGCTCGACGCGAACGCACCGGTCGATGGCATGATGCCGTTGCTGTTCGAAAACGTGCCGGTCGTCAATACCCGCAACAATTTGAATGAACCCTCGCTCTCGCTGGCGGGTATCGATACAACCGACATCGACGCCTTCGGCGGCTTGAAGTCGGTCGGTGGCAAATCAATCGATCTCGGCAGCCTCCCGGCGAACGAGATCGTGCTGAGCAAGACGGCCGCCGACAAGCTCGATGCCGAAGTCGGCGATCCGCTGACCATCTATTTTGGCAATCAGCCGCATAACGTCAAAGTCGGAGCCATCGGTGAGGACTCGGTGATGACCGGTGTCACCGATATTGGCGGCGACGGCGGTCTCTCGATGCCGCTCGCGGAAGCGCAAAAGCTGACGGGCCATGTCGGCCAGATCAGTGTGGTGGCGATCTCGAACACCGGTGGCGCCAAAGACGGCGCAGTCCACAGCGACGCGGTCGTTAGCGCGGTGAACAAGGTGTTCGAAGGCCAGCCGTATCGGACGGTGAAAATCAAGCAATCGCTGGGTGATCAGGCGCAACTCGCCGGTAACATCTTCACCAGCATCTTCCTGGTGCTCGGTCTCTTCTCGATCGCGGCCGGTGTGCTGCTCATCTTCCTCATCTTCGTCCTGCTCGCCGCTGAGCGGAAGCCGGAGATGGGCATGGCCCGCGCGGTTGGCATGAAGCGGCGCCAGTTGACGCAGATGTTCCTGGCCGAAGGCATCGCCTACGACCTCGTCTCTGCCTTGGTCGGCGCGGCGCTCGGCGTTGGAGTCGCCTTCCTGATCGTCGAGATCATGGGCAAGCTTATCGGTGGCGGTTTCAACATCACGCCGGTGGCGTCGTGGCGCAGTCTCGTCATCGCCTACTCGCTCGGTGTGATCGTCACCTTCTTCACGATCACGATCTCCAGCTGGCGCGTCAGCCGGCTCAACATCGTGGCGGCGATTCGTGACCTGCCGGATGTTCATTTGCAGAAGGCCGGCCGTCGCTGGCTGATCCTTGGCATCCTCGGCGTCGTCATCGGCGGGCTGCTGATGTGGGCCGGTCGCAGCAGCGGACAGGCGTTCGCCTTCACGACCGGTGTCTCGCTGGTACCGCTCAGCATCGCGGTCGCGCTCCGCCGCTTCGGTGTGCCGGCACGTCCGCTCTACACCGTCGCCTCGCTGCTGGTGCTCGCATACTGGCTCGCCCCGAGCGGCTGGACCGAGTGGATGAGCGGCCACCTCGACGGCGGTATGGAGATGTTCTTCGTCTCCGGCATCATGATGGTGGCGGCGGCGACGATCGCGATTATCTGGAATATCGAGATCCTGACCGCGCTCGTCAGCTACTTCGGACGCACGTTCAGCCGCTGGCTGCCGGCGGTCAAAACGGCGATCGCCTATCCGAGCGCCAGCAAGGGCCGCACCGGTATGACGATCGCGATGTTCAGCCTGATCATCTTCTCACTGGTGATGATGGCGACGATCAACGCGAACTTTGTCCAGATTTTCACCACCGACAAGGCCGGTGCGGGTTGGGATATCCATGCCTCCCAATCGCCCAGTAACCCGATCACCGATTTCAAGCAGGCGCTGACCGAGCACGATGTCGACGCCAGCAAGATCAAAGCGATCGGCCGGGTGGAAACGGTCAATGGCGCCGACTCGCTGGTGCAGGCTCCCGGCTCCGACAAGGAGACAACCTACACCGTCAACGGTCTGAGCACCGACTGGATCGACAACGCGGACGCGCCCCTTCAGACCCGCGCCACCGGCTACGCCAATGACCAGGATGTCTGGAATGCGGTGCGCGAGAACAAGAATTTCGCGGTGATCGACTCCGCCGCGACCCAGGCAGGCTTTGGTGCCGATCCGAATACGTATCACCTCTCCGGCGTCAAGCAGGGCGCCGAGACGATGGACCCGGCCAAGGTCGTGGTCACCGATCCGTCAACCGGCACGTCGCAGACGTTCACGATCATCGGTGTACTCGATTCGAAGGTGTCGATGTTCACCGGCCTCTTCATCAATGCCGATTCGTTCAACGCGGTCTTCGCCAAGCCGGCGTCGATCGACTACTACGTGCAAGTCAACTCGGGGGTCGACGCGAAGACATATGCTCAGGCGATCGAGGGTGGCCTCATTACCTTTGGTGTGCAGGCTGATTCGATTCATGAGCAACTGAAACAAGCGTCGAGTACCTCACAGGGATTCCTCTACCTGATCGAAGGGTTCATGGGGCTCGGCTTGCTCGTCGGCATCGCGGCGCTCGGCGTCGTCTCCTTCCGCTCGGTCGTCGAGCGGCGGCAGCAGATCGGTATGCTGCGCGCGATCGGTTACCAGCGCAAGATGGTTTCGGCCAGCTTCCTGATCGAATCGTCGATGATCACGGTCCTCGGGGTCCTGTCGGGTACGATTCTCGGCCTCACGCTGGCCTACCAACTGATCACCAGCCCGGACTTCTCGGGTACGACCACAGGCACCACGTTCGTTGTTCCGTGGCTGGTGATTCTCGCCTTCATCGTCATCTCGGTCGGAGCGTCGCTCTTGATGGCCTACATCCCGTCGCGCCAGGCGGCACGCGTTCCGATCGCCGACGCCCTGCGCTACGAATAGCGCAACGAACCTTCCCCTCCCCTCGGCGGCCGTGTGCGACACGGCCGCCATTTTTCGTATATCCAGTGCGCTGCAAAATTCCCGTCTCAACGCAGCCGGCGCCGGCCTGGATATCAGGCCGCCACCCAAGCGTCCATGGGCGGTTTTTCAAGCCGCAACGGGCACGATCGAACGCGATGAACGTTCACTGGCACGGAAATTGACAGTTGGTCGAGGGAGTCGCTTGACGGCGCCAGTTTTGGACTGTTTGAATCGGGAAATGGGCCGCCGCTGCACGTTGGTCGTGCCATCCGGGCAACGCGCGACGCGACCTGGCGGCGACTCGCCCGTCTAACAGATAGACAGGGAGCGCCTGTTCAAGCGCGGCGAAGGGGATGGACCGGCATGAGCGCGCGGCGATCCAAGATCTGTGATCCCGCGCGAACAGATCGTCTTACGGGTGAACGACGCCCGATCCGACAGCGACAGCGACAGCGCTCAGTATTTGTAACTCGTGGAAACTCTGGTGAACCATGCGTCGCGATCGCCTGGACATGCGCCTGCGATTCCGTCGAATCGCCCGTGCGGGGCCAGGTGGGCCAGTCCGGTTCGTGTAGCTCAGTCACCGTATTCCACGAGCTATTCGCTATACAGCAGGAATTAAGCTGTGGGAAGGAGCATGATTGGGGACATTCGGCATCGAAACACGCCAGCACGATGGAGGCCCGCACCACGCGGCGCGACACCATCATGCATAAACTGAAGTAGGAAGAGCAGATGATGCGAACAACGAACCGACGCAAGACATCACGACGGCGGGGCGCAGTTAAGCGCTGGCTGAGTCTCGGAGCAGTCTTCGCGCTCCTGGCCATGTTTGCCCTGCCACTTGCCCCTGCTTCCGCCGCGAACGGCGATACCAACGTAACCGTTTCACCGGCTAGTCAGGTCGGCATCGTCGGTGGCTCGGTGACCGTCACCGCGCTGGTCACCGTCGGCATTGGGTCGACCGATGTGCCGGTCGAGGCCGCCGCGGTCTCTTTCACGGTCACCGGCGCCAACGCAACCACCGCTTCGAGTACGACCAACTCCAGCGGGCAGGCATCCATTACGATCAGCGGTCCGAACGCGGGCACCAGTTCGGTGACCGCCTCGGCCGGCGGCATCACCTCCGACGCGGCGACGATCGACTGGCTCTCAACATCGGCAGCCAATTTCACGCTGTCACCGACAACCATCAACGCCGCCACCGGCACGGAGCAGAGCTTCACCGCCAAGGTGACCGACGATAGCGGCGCGGCGATCTCCGGCGTAGATATCGACTTCCAGGTCGCCGGAGCCAACGAAACCGCCGCGACGCATGCCGGCACAACGGACGACGGCGGCAATGTGACGTTCAGCTATACCGGTACCAACGGTGGCAACGACACCGTCACCGCCTTCACCGATCTAAACCACAACACGAAGCTCGATACGGGCGAACTATCGACCACGGCAACCGTCCACTGGGCGGCCCCGGCTTCGGTCAGCATCTCCCCGACATCGCTCACAACCTCGACCGGTAGCGCCCTGGCATTGACCGCCACGGTGCTCGACGCCGACGGCCATCCGCTAGCCGGTGTCGAGGTGACCTTCAGCGTCACCGGCGCGAATCCCGGCAGCAAAACCGTGACGACCGACGCCGACGGTGAAGCGGTCTACAGTGATCCCGGCACGCATGCCGGCACCGACACCGTGAACGCCTCGGTCGAGGGCGTTTCGGAACACGCCACGGCCACGATCCAGTGGGTCGCCGGCACCGCTTCTCTGGCGGTTGCCGCGTCCAGCGATACGCCCGATGTCAACACCGAAGTGACGCTTACCGGCACGCTCACCGATACCAACGGTGATCCGATCTCCGGTGTAACGGTCTACTTCGATGCCACCGGCGCCAATACCTTCAGCGACTCCGCCGTGACCGATGACAAGGGCGTCGCGACGGTGACCTATACCGGCACGGCCGAAGGGGCCGATGGGGTGCAGGCATACGCCGACCTCAATAGCAACGCCACTGAAGACAGCGGTGAACCAAGCGGCTCGACCACCGTCAACTGGGGCGGCGCGCTGGCGTTGGCGCTCGCTCCCGCCAGTCAGAACGTTCAGGTTGGCGATTCAGCCGACGTGACCGTCACGCTCTCCGATTCGAAATCCGATGTGTCCGGCGTGACCGTGAACATCGCCGTTTCGGGTGCCAACACCGCCACCGATTCGGTTACGACCGATGACAATGGCGACGCGACCTTCAGCTATGCGGGCGCCAAGACCGGCGCAGACACGATCAATGCCTACGCCGATCTCAACGGCAACGGCAGCCAGGACGAGGGCGAACCAAGCGCCACGGCCACCGTGAACTGGACGGCCGCTCCGGCCTTCGCTCCGGCGCAACCGGCCGCTGCCAAGGCAGGCTGCACGTACTTCCCGGCGACCCAGCACAACATGTGCGCCGGGTTCGCCGCCTACTGGAATAACTTCGGCGGCCTCGCCATCTTCGGCATGCCGATCACCGAGGAGTTCCAGGAGAACGGGCATACCGTGCAGTATTACGAGCGCGCGCGCTTTGAGTGGCAGCCCGGCGCCTGGCCGGAACGCTACGATGTCCTGCTCGGCCTCGTCGGCAACGAAGTGACGGCCGGCCGCTCAGCCGAGGCGCCATTCCAGGCGACTACGGCGAAGAACAGTGCCGATTGCACCTTCTACGCCCAAACGGACCACAACCTCTGCGCCGGCTTCCAGGCGTATTGGGAGAAGTACGGTGGCCTCGCCACCTACGGCTTCCCGATCAGCGAGGAGTTCCAGGAAGTGAACCCGGATACCGGCAAGACCTACACCGTGCAGTACTTCGAGCGCGGCCGCTATGAGTGGCATCCGGGCGAATGGCCGGAGCGCTTCGATGTTATGCTCGGACGCCTCGGCTCCCAGGTCCTCTCGATGAAGTACGGCGTCAGCTACAAGTAGCGACGCGACCAACCGAGAACGGCCGACATCAGACGCTGCCCTGGCTCGCAGGGCAGCGTCTTTTCTTGTGCCTCTCTTCCGTTTCGCCATCGCTGTAACGAAGCGCGATCGTGCTGCGTTTGGACAAGTATCGGTTCGTTCGTTCACATTGCACGATCAGTTATGACAATTCGTAGTGCGCAGCATCTTCAGACTACGCGTATCCCCGTTGAACGTCGCGATTTTGTGATATCAGGATCGCGCACTCGTGATATTCACAACGTCTTGTGATGTGATTTACGGTACAGTATTATGCGGAGGACGCAACGTTGATGTGAATCGAGCGGCGAGTCATCCGACACGCCGTACGGTCATCGTTGCGGCTGTCTGAATTGCCTGAATGTCACATTTGAACGCGAGGATAGAGGGGAGGACGCGGAGCAGGAAGCCGTTCACCGGGCAGCTGTGGAGATCAACCAGGGCACGATCCTGGGACGACCAGAAGACCGTGGTCGCGACAGCGACTATCTTGACGAAGCGAGCAAGCCATGAGACGAACCGAGTCCCATCGAACGGGTGCGTTACCGCGATTTCGGACGCGGCGCTGGTTCAGCATCGCCGCCATCCTCACGCTCATCAGTATGTTCATCGTCCCGGCCGGCACCAGCCTGGCCGACGGCATCACTTCTATCGTAATCACGCCAAGTGACGTCTATGTCGCTGCGAACCAACAGTTCAGCGTTACAGCGACGGCATTGGCCGGAAGCACGCCAGCGAACGGCATAACGCTCAAAGCGATCGTGAGCGGCGCGAATACGGTATCGGTTAGCACACTGGCACCCACAGCCAACGGCGGAACAACGACTTACACGTACTTAACAACCGGCACCGGGGATGAAACAGTCACGATCTTTGAAGACATCGACACTAGTGGTACTCCGACCAATGGCGACATTATCGGTACCGCCACCATCCACCGGGAAACACCAACGAACCTGACACTTACTCCCGAGGAAATCACCAAATCAAATTCGTCGCCGCAAACGATGACGGTGACCATCACCGACAGCGGCGGACACGGGCTGTTCGGGGCACCGGTTCACTACAACATCTCCGGCACCCATGACGCCTTTGGTCATCCCACTACCGACGGCGACGGCGTTGTAACGTTCTCCGATACATGGAATGGCACCGGCGACGACACCGTGACCGCCTCGTCTGGAGCGCTCACCAAGACCAGCACGATCCACTGGATCTCCGGTGGCGGGGTTATGCTCATCAATTCTTCGAGTCCGGCGCCAGAAGCCGGCAGTACGGTAACGATCTCCATCAATTTGCATGACGCAGTTCCGAACAATCTCGCCGACGAACCGATCTATTTCTCGGTCGTGGGAGCCAATAATCGATCAGCGCAATTGCGCACGACCGATTCCGATGGTGATGCTTCGTATACCTACGGTGGCAACGCCACTGGAACTGACCAGATCACCGCCTGGGCCGACTTCGATCGCGACGGCATCAAGGATCCGGGAGAACCGGCGAACCAGATCAGTGTCACCTGGCAAGGCAGCGGAGGCGGAAACAACAACGGCGGCGGTTCGGCCGGTGGCTACACGCTGACGCTTTCGCCGTCGTCACAGAACCGGGCGCTCGGCTCGACCGCGTCCTTCTCTGCCTCCCTCACGAATAGCAGCGGTGGCGTCTACGGTGTTCCGATTCGCTACTCAGTGAGCGGGCCGAATGCGACGAGCGGTACCGCCTACACCAGCTTCGGTGGCAACACCGCGTTCTCATATAGCGGCGACACCAACGGCGTCGATACCGTCACCGCCTACGCCGATCTCAACAGCAACGGCGTGCGCAATAGCAATGAGCCGGTCGCGACGGCCACCGTCATCTGGGGCACCGGCAGCGGCGGCAGCTATGATCTGACGCTCGCGCCCTCAACTCAGACCGTCGCGGCGGGCGCCGATTGCTCGGTGACCGCCACCTTCAGCAATCCGTTCGGCGGCGAGAACGGCGCCGTCATCCGCTACGCCATCAGTGGGGCGAACAGCGACAGCGGCGCTCTTCTGACCAACTCCAACGGCCAGGTCACGATCGTGGATGCGGGCAACAACAGCGGCACCGACACGATCACCGCGTACGCCGACCTGAACAACAACGGCGTCCAGAACGCCGGTGAGCCGGGTGACAGCGCCACGGTCGTACGCAACGGCACCAACCTGAGCCTCGCACCGGCCACGCAGATTGTCGCCGCCGGCAGCCAGGTGTCGCTCATCGCGACCTACACCTCGGCCAGCGGCAGCGCCAACAACGCCACGATCCGCTACTCGATCAGCGGCGCCAATCCGAGCAACGGCAGCGTCGCGACCGATAGCAGCGGCCACGCGACGATCAGCTACGCCGGCACGACGCCCGGTACCGACACGGTCAACGCCTACGTCGATCTCAACCACAACGCCACGCAGGATTCCGGTGAGCCGGCGGCGTCGGCAACGATCGGGCTGAACGGCAACGCCACGCTGACGCTGTCACCCGGCGCGCAGGACGCGACGATCGGCCACAGCGCCTCCGTCGTCGCGACGTTGACGAGCAACAACATCGCGGTCAGCGGCGTCACAATCCGCTACGACATCACCGGCGCCAACGGCCGGGCAGGCAACGTTCAAACGAACAGCAGCGGCGCTGCCGTCATCAACTACAGCGGCAGCGTTTCGGGCACCGACTACGTTTGGGCCTTCGCCGACCTCGACAACAGCGGTACGCTCAGCCCCGGCGAACCGGCGACGACCGTCACGGTCACCTGGTCGACCGGCGGCACGGTCACGCCGCCACCAGCCTCGAACGAACTGCCGGCCGCGCAACCGGCCACGCCGAAAGCGGGCTGCACCTACTTCAGTGCGACCCAGCACAACCTCTGCGCCGGCTTCCAGCAGTACTGGAACGACTTCGGCGGCCTCGCCATCTTCGGTATGCCGATCACCGAGGAGTTCCAGGAAAACGGCGTCACCACGCAGTACTTCGAGCGCGCGCGCTTCGAATGGCATCCCGGCTCCGACCCGGCACACTACGACGTGTTGCTCGGCCTCGTTGGCAACGAAGTGACGGCCGGACGCGCGACCGAAGCACCCTTCATGACGGCGGTACCGAAAGCCGGTGACTGCACCTACTACGCCCAGACCGGTCATTCCCTGTGCGCAGGTTTCCGCGCCTACTGGGAGAAATACGGCGGGCTGGCGATCTATGGCTACCCGATCAGTGAGGAATTCAAGGAGGTCAACCCCGATACGGGCCAGACGTACACCGTCCAGTACTTCCAGCGCGCTCGCTTCGAATGGCACCCCGGCGAATGGCCGGAGCGCTTCGATGTCGAACTCGGTCGCCTCGGTGCCCAGGTCTTCTCGATGAAGTACGGCACGCAATACCACTGAACTCGCACGCTTCGAAGCACCGCGAAGCGCAACCACGGCGCCCCGATGATCGGGGCGCCGTTGGCGCGTCACCCAAACGATCCAGCGTCGTGAAGGCATGGATGACATGATGCACCGGCAACCGCAACGAAATCCCCGGCATTCGTTCGCATGTCACTGTGTTAGGCTAGGAGAGGTCGACGATCGATGGGAAGTGAGGTTGGAATGGGTTTCTTACGTTTAGCGAATTCGCCCGCACGACGGATACCAGGAGGTTGCGCGGCGCGACTAGTCACGGTGCTCGCCTTTCTGGCGACGTTGTTGGTTATGCCGGCCGGCAGTAGCGCCGCCGGTGCGCCGAACAGCATCACAATTTCGCCGGACGGCTTGCACGCGATGCCGCGCAGCACGCCGACCTGGACGGTGACGGTTTACGACCAATCCGGCGTAGCGATCCCGAATCAGGGACACCTCGCCTGGCAGGTCGATGGTATCAACCAGAAAAACACTCAACGGTTGGATCCCTTGGGCATCGTCACCGACTACAAGGGACAGATTCAGATCAGCTATACCGGCAACGCCTCTACCGGGAGCGACCGCATCACCGTCTTTGTCGACATGAATGACGATGGCGTGCTTGATCAGTCCGAAGTGAGCGCGACGACGACGGTCATCTGGCTGCGCCCGACGAAAGTCGTCATCGACCCTGCCGCGGTGACGCGAACGATTCAATTGTCCGACGTCGCGGGCTATGGGCTCACGTCTGCTTACGTAACAGACCGAACGAATACCGGCCTCTTCGGCGTGCCGGTCGATATCACGATTACCGGTCCGAATCCGCTCCGCGTTGGCGGCACGGTCACCGATTCCGGCACGGTTACGACTGATTTCACCGGCACCGGCTACTTCTACGACGTCGGCCATATCGCCGGGATCGATACGATCACTGCCAATGTCGACGGCGTTCCAACCGCGACCGCCACGGCACAATGGATCCACGGGCCAGGGGTGCTCCTCGCCAGCGCATCGAGCGACAATCCGGTGGCTACGAATACGCCGCTGACCCTCAACATCTCGTTGCGTGACACGACTTCAGCGGTACCCGGTGTGCCGATCGGCATCAAGATCACCGGCAAGAACGCGATCCAGGACACGGTGACCACCGACGCCGACGGCAAGGCATCATACGAATATACCAGTACCGTAGAGGGCCAGGATACTGTTCTGATCTACGCGGATTTCGACCGCAGCGGAACGTTCTCGAGCGGTGAGCCATCGAATACCTTGCACATCCAGTGGTCCGGCACCGCCACACCGCCGGCCGCCAGCACGCTGACGCTTGCGCCGTCGACGCAGTCACTCATCGTTGGAGACCAGGCGACTGTGAGCGCTACGCTCAGCGGCGGCGATGACTCGAACAGTGGGGTCGCCATCATCTACGACGTCAGCGGAGCCAACAGCGCGAGTGGCAGCGAAGCCACCGATGCCGGCGGTAATGCCAGCATCAGTTACACCGGTTCCTCGGCCGGGGACGACACGGTCAGCGCATTCGCCGATCTTAATGGCGATGGCAGCCAGAACGCGGACGAGCCGTCCGCGACCGCGACCATCAACTGGTCGACCGGCAGCATCACACCGCCACCGGTCGATAACACGGCAGCGATCGCCGCCGCTCAACCGGCACAGCCGGAAGCGGGCTGCACCTACTTCGCCGAGACGCAGCACAACATGTGTGGCGATTTCGCGAAGTACTGGAATGCCTTCGGTGGGCTTGCCATTTACGGCTTCCCGATCACCGAACCATTCCAGGAGAATGGCATCACCGTGCAGTATTACGAGCGCGCCCGCTTCGAAGCGCATCCGGGCACCGATGACGCCAAGTTCAACGTGCTCCTCGGGCTGGTCGGCAACGAAGTCACCGCCGGTCGCTCGGGCGAGGCACCCTTCCAGCCGACGACGGCCAAGTCGGGTGATTGCACCTTCTACGCCGCCACCGGCCACAACCTCTGCGCCGGCTTCCAGGCCTACTGGGAGAAGTACGGCGGACTGGCGGTCTTTGGCTACCCGATCAGCGAAGAGGTCCAGGAAGCGAACCCGGATACCGGCCAGACGTACACCGTGCAGTACTTCGAACGCGGCCGCTACGAGTGGCATCCCGGTGAATGGCCGGAGCGTTTCGACGTCGAACTCGGTCGCCTCGGCGCCCAGGTCTTCTCAACGACCTACGGGGTCGAATACCACTGAGATCAGGTCGACCTGAGCCATGAAAAACGCGCCGCCAGAATCCGGCGGCGCGTTTCATGGCGATCGAATATTGGTCTTCGCTACTGCGAGGATCCGCCAAGCATACCCTTCGTCATCGAACCGACCCAGTCGGTAATCTCATGGCGCGTCTCGGCGCCGCTGCGGGGCGCCAGAATAACGCCGAGTAACACCCCGACCGTCATAAACTTCAAAGCAACGCGCATTCGTCCTAACATCTAATCTCCTTCCGGAATTGGCGTCGTTGTCAACCGCGCTGCGACTATCCCTCGCCTGGCGATGCCGGCTCCTGCTGCTCAACCGCTTCAGGAGGCGTCGTGGCGCTGCTCGCCGTTGGGTGAACCTGTGCATCATTGGCGATCGGCTTAGAGACGCCTGGCTTTGCCGTTGATACGACCTGATCCTCCGTCTCCTGGCCACGTTGCGTCAACTGGGTTACTTTCCCCTTCGAGGCGTCGATCACATCATCCGCGCGCTCACGCACACCGGAAGTCGCCGTCGTGAGTCGATCCTGCACGCCCGCCGTGCGTTCGCGTACGCTGGAAGTGGCGGAAGAGAGCCGGTCCTGCACCGGCGCGGTCTGACCCTTGATCTGTTCGCGAATTTCCTGCCCCGATTTGGGAGTCATGAGCAACGCCGAGAGCGCGCCACCGACAGCACCTAACATGAGACCAAAGACAAAAGCTCCTCGATGACCTGATCCACGCATATGAGAATTCCCTCCCACGAACCGAGCGCTGCCGCACATGCCCGTTTTAACCAATAGCCCCCAAGCCTACCGTAGACAGGTTCGCTTCGGCCAATGGTGCTCAGTATCAAGGAGCGTGCCACGCGATTAGTGCGAAGATCGGCATGATCACTCGTTAAGTGTCCGAATCGCTGTGCTATGATCGGAGACGGTTCGGTCCAGCCATGATGGCAGCTCGGCCGTCATGTACGACGTCAGAGGTGATCGATGAATATACATGAATACCAGGCCGCGAAGATCTTCGCGAGCCATGGGATTCCGATTAATTCCGGTATTGTCTGTACATCCCCCGATGAGGTGGCGAAGGCCACCCAAGAGCTTGGTCAGGCGGTCGTGATCAAGGCTCAGGTGCACAGCGGCGGCCGGGGCAAAGCGGGCGGTGTCAAGGTCGCGCCAGATCCAGAAAAGGCGCGCGCCGCCAGTAAGCAGATCTTCGGCCTGGACATTCGTGGACATATCGTCCACAAGGTACTCGTTGCTCCGGCCGTTGACATCAAGCGCGAAATCTACCTCGGCGTCACGATCGACCGCGCCGCGCGAGGCGTCACGATCATGGCGAGCAGCGAGGGCGGCGTCGAGATCGAAGAGGTAGCCGCCACCGCGCCGGAGAAGATTCACCGAGAGATCGCTGATCCGCTCCTCGGCCTCCACCCATATCAGGCACGCCGGCTCGCCTTCGATCTTGGTATTGAACCGCCCCTGGTCAACGGCTTCGCCCGGATCGCTCAGCAGCTCTACACCGCTTTCATTCAGAGCGACGCTTCGCTCGCCGAAATCAACCCGCTGGCGATCGTCGGCGACGGCAGCTGGCAGGCGCTCGACTCCAAAATGGTGATCGACAACAACGGACTCTTTCGCCACAAAGATTTCGAAGCGCTGCGCGACCCGGAAGAAGAGGTCGCGACCGAAATCGAGGCGCGTGCCAGCGGCATCAGCTTCGTCAAGCTCGACGGCGATATCGGCTGCGTCGTAAACGGCGCCGGTCTCTCGATGGCGACGATGGACGCCATCAAGCTCTACGGCGGTGAGCCGGCCAACTTCCTCGATGTCGGCGGCGGCGCCAGTGCCGGCCAGGTCGCCAAGGCGCTCGAAATCGTGCTGAGCGACACGAATGTACGGGCTATCCTGATCAACATTTTCGGCGGCATCACCCGCGGCGACGTCGTCGCGCACGGGCTTATCGAAGCGCTCAACACCATCAAGCTGAACGTTCCGCTGGTCGTCCGGCTGGTCGGAACCAACCAGCAAGAGGGCCGCGAGATTCTGGCTGAAGCCGGCATCACCACCGTCGATACGATGAACGAAGCGGCCGAGCGCGTTGTCGCGGCGGCCAAGCAGGCGGCGT
>CALAGB010000320.1 GCA_937891245.1 uncultured Thermomicrobiales bacterium
CAAGGCAGGCGAAAGGACCTTCGAGAAGGTGCCGATGTACACGACGTGTCCGGCCAGATCGAGCCCGGCCAACGCCGGCAACGGCGGCGAATCGTAACGATACTCGCTGTCGTAGTCGTCTTCCACGATCAAGGCGTCGCAGCGTTCGGCCCACGACAGCAGGGCAAGCCGCCGCCGGATCGAGAGGCGGGCACCGAGCGGGTATTGATGCGACGGCGTGGTGTAGACGAGGAGTGGCGCGTTGTCTCCCTCGGGCAAGTCGCCGACGCAGAGGCCGTCTTCGTCGACCGGCACCGGCAGGAGCTCAGCGCCGCGAGCCGTGAATACACGACGCGCGGATGGATAGCCGGGCTCCTCGATCGCGACCGGATCTCCCGCTCTGAGCGTCGCGCGGGCGACGAGATCGACGGCCTGCAACGCACCCGACGTGATAACGACGTCGTTGGCGTCGCAGGCAACGCCCCGCGAGCGCCCCAGGTAGTCGGCGATCGCCTGGCGCAGCCGCTCGTCGCCACCCGGCGCACCGTAATAGGAGGGAGGCAGTTGGTTCGCGACGTCGCTCCAGGCGCGGCGCCACGTTTCCGCTGAGATCAGCGCCGTATTCGGTCGGCCGATGCGGAAAACGATCAAATTCGGATCGTCGTCCGGCGTGTCCAGATCGGGCGGTGCCGGTGTGCGCAGCCAGCGTGGCACGCCCGCCGGTTCGGGCCGAGTTCGCTTTGGCAGCGGTGGCAGATCGCGAGTGACGAAGGTTCCGGACCCGTGATGCCCCTCGATGTAGCCCTCGGCGTACAGCTCGTCGTACGCCGAGACGACCACGTTGCGCGACACCGCGAGCGACTCGGCCAGCGCGCGCGTAGAGGTCAGCCGTGTGCCCGCCGCGAGACGTCCGTCGAGGATGGCAGCGCGCAACTGCTCGCAGAGTTGCATCTGCAACGTCGTGGTGGATGTCCGATCGAGCGAGAGCGGCAGATCCATCGGTGCTCCTAAGTGGACGTGTGGATCGATGATGAAGTGGCCCTATCGAGACAGCCACTTGTGGAGCATTATACCGATGGCGCAGGGCGTTGACGATCATCTCACCAATGAACGCGGAGTCACCGGTCAAGAGAATGCGGTTCGAGCGCGGGCCGTCGCGCCGGTGCGATTCCAAAATTGCGCGCTCCCGCACGTAACAAAATCGACCCTCGCGTGTCATAGAGATGGAAGATCGCTCAACCGGGAAGGGTCGTGATGCGAAACGAACGATTCGAACATGGAGCCAGCGAAGGCACCGTCGAGGGAAGAGTGAATCGCGGTCTGTCTGAATTCAAGCTCGATCTCGGCGACGTCGGCCGGATTCCGACGAGCTATCACCTGCAGGATCAACTGCTGACCGCCCGCGATCCACTGATTCTGCCCGGCGCCTTTCTCAAGTGGTACGAGTTGCGGCGCTCGGACGAGTTGATCCCCGAATGTCTCATCAACGAGGCGCAAGCACTCGTCACCGAAGAGATCGCCAATTACCGGATCGCGGTCGACCACGGCGTCGGCTTCGTCGTGCTGCAATACGGAAAGCCGAAGACTTCGCTGATCGTCGGCAGCTGGCATGAAGACCAGGAGTTTCGCGAGACGCACTATACGCGCGATCTACTGGCCGGCACACCATTTACCCGCACCGAGGTCACGGCCGACGCCGATGTCTGGAACCTCGCCCCGCTCTGGCAGGAACGCCAGTCCTGGACGCGCTACCTCTTCTCGTCCAGCCAAAACGAGACGGGATCGAGCTACCTCCGCGAGTTCCTCAGCAGCGCGGTATAGCGCTCTCCAGCGGGGCGAATTTCGTCCGCGTTTCGTCGTATGTTGAACACGTCGGGGAGGACCGGTTCCTCTCCGACAACTTAGGGATCGCCGACAGATCAATCGTCACTAAGTCCGAGTTGCTCGGTCAGCGCCTCTGGAGTCGTCACGGGTAGCTGGCAGGTGTAGTGCTGGCAGACGTACGCGGCGGGCTCGCCGTTGACGAGCGTGCGGTCCGTCAGGAGCGGGATGATCGACCCGTCGGTGGCGTCCGGCCGGGCCAGGGCGACGACCTTCCAGGGGAGGTAATGGCCGCGGACGACGCCAAGGAGCGCCTGCGTCTCGCCGGCGGAAGGGTCCCCGGCGATGGCGATTTCGTGGACATCGCCCATCGCGAAGTCGTAGGCCGTGAGCATCCGGCCGAAACCGGTGGGGCGCTTGGCCGCCAGCTTCCCGTACGTTTCGAGGATGATGCGAGCGCGACTCTGAAAGTCGAGGCGAGCGGTCAGGAGCGCGAGGCGCATCAGGGCTTCACCAGTGACCGAATTGCCGCTCGGCGTGGCGGAGTCAAAGACCTCTTTCGGACGTGTGATCAATGCTTCGCTGGATGCGGCGGTTTCGAAGAAGCCACCGCGCTCCGTATCCCAGAACTCAGCCAGCATCTGATCGGCCAGGCGCACGGCCCAGTCGATCCAGCCGGCGTCGAAGGTCGCTTCGTAGAGCGAGATGAGCGGGTCGATCAGGTTGGCGTAGTCTTCCAGGTAGCCGTCGATCTGAGCGCGTCCATCTTTGTAAGAGCGGAGTAGCCGGGCGCCATCGGCGAGATTGTCCTGAATAAAATGGGCGTTTCGGGTCGCCGCGTCGATGAGATCGGGGCGGCCGAGCGCGACGCCGCCGTCAGCCAGCGCACGCAGCATCAGCGCGTTCCAGCCGGTGAGAATCTTCTCATCACGGCTGGGCCAGACGCGCTCTGATCGCGCGGCGTAGAGCTTCTGACGGATCGCGCCGATCTGATCGCGTAGGTCGCTGACGCTGAGACCGAATTCGAGCGCGATCTGCGCCGGTTCGCTCGGCGCCGTTAGGATATTTGCGCCCTCGAAATTGCCACGTGCGACGACATTGAAGAAGCGCTCAGCGACGGTGCGTTCGTCCGGCGTGAGCACCGCGCCGAACTCGTCCGGTGTCCAGACGTAGAACTTCCCTTCGACTCCTTCGCTGTCGGCGTCTTGTGATGAGTAGAAGCCACCTTCGGGTGAGGTCATCTCGCGGAGAATGTAGTCGAATGTCCGATTGGCGACGCGCTGGTAGAGGTCGTCGCCAGTTACCTGCCAGGCGAGCGCATAGAGGCGCGAGAGCAGCGCGTTGTCGTAGAGCATCTTCTCGAAATGCGGCACGAGCCAGATATCATCGACGGTATAGCGGTGGAAGCCGCCGCCGATCTGATCGAAGATGCCGCCGCGTCCCATGCGCTTCAACGTCGTCGTCAGCATCTCGCGCGCCCGCCAGGAACCAGTGCGATAAATGCGCCGCAGCAAAAACTCGAGCGTCATGCTCGGTGGGAACTTCGGTGCGCCGCCGAACCCGCCATGTGCCGCATCGAATTCCTGGTAGAGCGCCTGTTCGGCCACAGCGAGATCCTCGACATCGAGCGTGGAGACGGGGATGTCGGTTTGAAAATGCACGTCGAGTTGGCCCCGCAACTGATCGGCCGATTGCTCGACGTCGTCGCGCCGCGTCTGAAACGCGGTACTTACCGCCTGGAGTATCCGCCAAAACCCGGGCATCATCTGTCCCGGCCCCAGCTGCCGGTCTTCCGGAGGGAAGTATGTCCCACCGAAGAAGGGTTTGCCCTCGGGCGTCAGAAACATGGTCATCGGCCAGCCGCCCTGCCCGCTCAGCATCTGCACCGCGATCATGTAGATGCTGTCGAGATCGGGCCGTTCTTCGCGGTCGACCTTGATGTTGATGTAGTGCTCATTCATGAACGCGGCAGTATCGGGATTCTCAAACGATTCGTGCGCCATTACATGACACCAGTGGCAGGCGGCGTAGCCGATGCTGAGGAGAATTGGCTTATCCTGCGTACGCGCCGCTTCGAGTGCTTCCTCGCCCCACGGATACCAGTCGACCGGGTTGTCGGCGTGTTGCCGCAGGTAGGGGCTCGTTTCGTGGATCAGCCGGTTCGACATCATCTTCTCCAGGCGAGTGACGGGCGTAATCGATTTGATGAAACTGCCAGGGGGCTATCGGGATTCGCTGGCCGGGCATGGCAAACCCAGCATAGCAGCCCAGCACGATCGTTGCCGCGATTGCGCGTGAAACGCGTACGCACGTAGACTCAGCGCGAGGAGATGTGGTCGCGTCGCTGGTGAAGGGGTGGGAATGCAGGCGTTACAGTTTTCGGATAATGTGCCGCGCTATGCGCTGACAAAGGTGCTGGGACGCGGGAGCAGCCGCGCCTATTGGAGTGAGGTCGGCCTGCTGAAGCTGGTCGACATTCCGGAGCAGCCGCTGCCGAATAATGAGTGGGTGCGTGTCCGCACACGCTTCGGCGGGATTTGCGGCTCGGATATCAGCCTCATCCAACTC
>CALAGB010000321.1 GCA_937891245.1 uncultured Thermomicrobiales bacterium
CTCACCGCTTGAAGCGCTCACCGCCCTCTTCGAACTCCAGCGTCAGGCGCTAAACGGGAAAAACTGAGTCTCGCGCCACGACCCGTCCGTAGGAGAGTCCTCGGGCAGGTCGTGGCGCGAGATATTCGTTATCCTTCCGACAGTGCGGTGTGCGGAGTCGTTGGGGGGCGTGCGTGTTTACGCTGGAAGATGTGTTGATCGGTGCGGCGGACGGTGCCGCGAGCGATACGGACGCGGCGCGATTCGCCGGTATGGTCTTCCGGGGTGCCGCGATCGATTCGCGGCTGGTCGGTCCGGACGAACTGTTCGTCGCGCTGCGCGGCGAACAGCATGACGGCCATCGTTATCTGGCGGCCGCCTTTGAGCGTGGTGCCCGGGCCGCACTCGTGCGCCGCGATGCGCTCGACTCGCTCTCGGTCGACGGTGCGATTCTGCTCGATCCCCGCAACCTGCCGGCCGATGCCAGCCTGGAGCGCGACGCTCCACTACTGATCGCGACCGACAGCACACTCGACGCGCTTCATCGGATCGCACGCAATCATCGCGAAAAATTCAGCCCGCAACTCATCGGAATCACCGGCAGCGTCGGCAAGACATCGACCAAAGAAGCGGTCGGCGCCGTGCTCGCCCGGCATTTCACGACGCTCAAAACCCCCCGCTCCTACAACAGCGAAAGCACGATGCCGCTGACGATTCTGCAACTCGGACCGGAACACGAAGCAGCCGTCATCGAAATGGGCACCTATGGGCCCGGCGAAATCGCCCTACTCGCGTCGATCGCGCGACCGCGGATCGGCATCGTCACGAACGTCGGGCCATCGCACATGGAGCGCATGGGAACGATCGAGGCGATCGCCCAGGCGGAGGGCGAAGTGATCGATGCGCTGCCCGACGACGGTGTCGCCATCCTGAATTACGACGATGAGCGGGTGCGCGCCATGACCAGCCGGACCAACGCCCGGCCATTCTTTTTCGGTCTCGACTCGAACGCTGAACTCTGGGCCGATCAGGTCGTCAGCCACGGCTTCGACGGCATCACCCTCCGGGCGCATTACCAGGGCGAAGCGCATGATCTGACGCTGCCGCTGTTGGGCAAGCATCACGCGTACACGGCGCTGGCCGCTTCGGCCGCCGGGATCGTTCTCGGCCTCGATTGGATCGAAATCGCCGATGGCCTCAAGAGCTGCGGCGAACGGCTCCGCTTCATCACGCTCCCCGGTCCGGCCGGCTCAACGATTCTCGACGACACCTACAACGCCAGTCCGGTCTCCTGCATCGCCGCGCTCGACCTGCTGGCGGAGATGGACGGCCGCCACATCGCCGTCTTCGGCGATATGTACGAGCTTGGGCCGGTCGAAGAAGAGGCGCACCGCACCGTCGGCCGCCACGCCGCCCAGACCGCTGACCTTCTCTACGTCGTCGGGGAGCGCGTCCACTGGATCGCCGAAGAAGCCCGCGCCCACAACCCCTCGCTCGACATCCACCAGGCGCCCGACAAACCGGCGCTCGCCGCCATGCTCCAAGCGACCCTCCAGGCCAATGACTACGTCCTTGTCAAAGGTGCCCGCGGCATGGAGATGGAGACGATCGTGGCGGCGCTGACGAGTTCCGACAAGGAATAGCGCTCAACCGCCCTCACCCCCGGCCCCTCTCCCGTCGCGACGGGAGAGGGGTGTCTTCAGAGGAAGTGAGATATGTTCCTGGTTGCTGACGAATAGTCGCACCGGGAATGCGCGCGACCGCAGTCGCGCGTCTCCTCCCCTCTCCCGCGGCGCGGGAGAGGGGCTGGGGGTGAGGGCCGCTCGTTCTAGTTCCCCGCCAAACCGGTCGTTCCATTCGGGAGTCCGGTGATGCCTGCCAGCGGCGAGAGCGAGCCGTCGTTGCCGACGCGGAAGGCGTAGATGGTGCCGTCACTGTTGCGGGCATAGAGGTAGCGACCATTGGCGCCAATCGCCATGTCGGTCGGATGCGCGCCGGTCGTGGCCGTCAGGCCGTTCTTGTTCAGGATCCGCAGGCGGCCATTCGGGATGATCTGATAGCCGGTGATCGTGTTCGACGCGGCATCGGTCGTGTAGGCGTAGCGGCCGTTGCCGGCGATCGTGACCCAGCACGGTGCCATCTGCTTGGTCGCTACCGAGCCGCTGATAACACTCAGATCACCGGACCACGCGTCGATCGCGTAGGACGACATCGTATTCGTGCCCGCTTCGGAGACAATGAGATGACCGAAGCGGTCGACGGCGAAGCCATAGGGTACTAGACCACTAGAAACCTGGACATTCGGACCGCTCACGTTTCCAACGTAGTCGATGGCGTAAACGTCGATGCTATTGGTCGCTCGTTCGGTCACGATAAGCTTCTGTCCGTCGGGCGTGAACGAAATCTGCGCCGGATTTGCGGCGTTGCCGCTGAGCGGGCGGGTCGAGTCCGCCATGGGCGTCAGCGCGCCGTTCTCATCAATGTGGAAGCCGCTGATGTTGCCGTCGCCACCGGCATTGAGAACGAACAGGCGGTCACCGCTCTGGGTGAGGCTGATCGGCATCTGCCCGCCGGAGTCAACGACACCGCTCAGCGCCCAGCCGGCTGGTGTGATGAGAAACGAAGAAATCTGGTTGCTTCCGGCATCGACCGCGAAGACCCATTGATTATTGTCGCTCACCGCGACCGCGCCCTGGGAACCAAGTTCCGTACCAGTACCAAGCCCACCGGCCGCGATCGTCCCAAGCCGCGTCAAGGTACCGTCATAGGCGCGCTGAAAAACGACGAGTGCGTTGCCGCTCGCGTCGTTTGTTTCGGTATAGACCATGCCACTGGGGAGAAGCTTGGCCGATGTGCCGGCCGCCAACGAGACGAGCAATGATAAGACGATCGCGAGGGCACCAATCCCTCGTACGAACAACAGGCGGTGTCGATGTATCATCCTGACGCTCCCTTTCACGCGGAGACTGATCGCCCCGCCGTTCTCACGAACGCAACCCTGTGCGCACGATTCGATCGTAGGGCGGGGTCGCTTTCGAAGTCTTTACGCAAATCTGTCGTGAATCTTTCGTCCGATTCATCGCTGTAATGATTCGCACGCGCCGGATCGCCGGTATACTGGCGGGGAAGCCAGGGGAGCGTTCCGAGCGGCGAATGGAGGATGTGTGTGAATTGGGCGGAAACGGCGGTGCAGGCGCTGATCGCGAGCGGCATCCAGCAGGTGATCTATGTCCCCGACAATGCGCTCATCCCGCTCATTGACGGATTGCGCGCCGATGACCGGCTGACCGTTTTCTCAGCCAGTCGCGAAGAAGAGGCGATCGGCATCGCGTGCGGCGCCTTTCTCGGGGGGCAGCGCGCGCTTGTCATGATGCAAAGCAGCGGCTTCGGCAATATTCCGAACGCGCTCGCCTCGCTGGCCGTGCCCTATCAGATTCCGCTCGTCATGATCATCTCAGAACGCGGCGCGCTGGGTGAATACAACTCGGTGCAGGTGCCGATCACCCGCGTCATCCGGCCGACGCTCGATGCGCTCGGCATTTCACATTACACCCTCACCCGACCCGATGAGGTCGATTTCATCGTGCGCCGCATGACGCTCCAGGCCTTCAGTACACAGCAGCCGGCCGCCATCATCCTCTCGGCGCTCCTGACCGGCGGCAAGCAGGATCGCTAACACGCACATGGCTTTGGCACTAAAGGGAGAACACGCATGACCGTCCAGGCTCGATTTGGCGGCGAGGTGATGAACCGGCTCGATCTCACAAAGCGGCTCGTCGCACATCTGACGCACGGCGAGGCGATCGTCGGCGGCATCGGCAATTCGAATTTCGATCTGATGGGCGCCGGTCACCGGCCGGAGAACTTCTACATGCTCGGGAGCATGGGCATGGCTGTGCCGATCGGGCTCGGTATCGCCGTGGCCCAGCCCGATCGGCGCGTCTTCGTGCTCGATGGCGATGGCTCGCTCCTGATGAACCTCGGCTGCCTACCAACGGTGGCGCAGGTCGCGCCGAAGAATCTGACGATTGTTGTCTGGGATAACTCCGCCTATCAGATCACCGGCAAGCAGGCAACCCCAACCGCCGAGCACACCGATCTGGTGACGGTCGCCCGCGGCGCCGGCATCGCCAACGCCGAATGGGCCAAAGCCGAAGAACATTTCGAGCAATTGGTCGAGCGCGCGCTGCATGACGACGGCCCACACTTCATCGGCGTCCGCGTCGATCAAGCGCCTGGTCAGGCACGCCCCGAACGCGATCCGGTCATCCTCAAAGACCGCTTCATGCGCGGCATCGGCGTGAAGGCGGCACAATAAACGACGATTTCTCACGTCGAGGCGCATTCCCCCGTCATCCTGAGCCGAAGCGAAGGATCTCCTCCTCGTGG